>DATLGV010000181.1:0-12788 GCA_035540275.1 Acidovorax sp.
CGCCCGCTCCCACCGAGGCCATCGAGGCGCTGGAGCAGCTGCGCGCGCTGTGGCATGGCCATCGCATCGCCGTTCACCTGGCTGACGCGGCGCCAGGCCCGGGCGTGGACACCCCAGAGGACCTGGAGCGGGTCCGCGCGCTGTTTCGCTGAAAGTTTCCAGGCGCCAACGGTCCAACGGTCCCGGTTGGCGTGCATGTTGAATGCATCCAGGGTCGCACAGATGACCCTCGTGGCGCTTCCATGGAGGCACCGCCCTAGAAACGGTCACCCATGTAAGTCAGCGCAAGGTGGTCACATGCTATCCTCAACTGTAACGAGAGCACCGCATCCCGGGCGCACAGAACGGCTACAGGCGCCCTTCGAACGTCCCCGCCAGCGGCGCCACCCGATTTCTAACCTTCGAGGACATCCATGAGACTGATTCTGTTGGGCGCGCCTGGCGCCGGAAAGGGCACGCAAGCCACGTTCATCTGCCAGAAGTACGGCATCCCCCAGATCTCCACCGGCGACATGCTGCGTGCAGCCGTCAAGGCCGGCACCCCCCTGGGACTGCAGGCCAAGGCCGTGATGGACTCGGGCGCCCTGGTCAGCGACGACATCATCATCGGTCTCGTCAAGGAACGCATCACGCAGGCAGACTGTGCCAACGGCTTCCTGTTTGACGGCTTCCCCCGCACCATTCCCCAGGCCGACGCCATGAAGGCCGCAGGCGTCAAGCTCGACTACGTGCTCGAAATCGATGTGCCCTTTGACGCCATCATCGAACGCATGAGCGGCCGCCGCTCGCACCCTGCCAGCGGCCGCACCTACCACGTCAAGTTCAACCCACCCAAGGTCGAAGGCAAGGACGACGTGACCGGCGAAGAGCTGATTCAGCGCGAAGACGACAAGGAAGAAACCGTCAAGAAGCGCCTGCAGGTCTACAGCGACCAGACGCGCCCCCTGGTGGACTACTACAGCAACTGGGCCCAAGCCGAACCCGCCGCAGCGCCCAAGTACCGCGCCATCAGCGGAACGGGCAGCGTGGACGAGATCACCGCGCGCGCGCTGCAGGCGCTGGCCAGCTGATGCGATGAACCGAGGGTAAAGATCTGCCTGACGCACGTTGGGCGGTCAAGCCTCCTGAAAGCGACGCACTGCACCAGGGCGTCGCTTTTTTCATGGGCCGCCCTGACGCGCGGTGGCCGCGACAGCCGCCCGCTGCGGGCACGTGCCTGGGCTCAGGCAGGGCTGGACCGCAGGCCGTAGGCCTTGCCGTCCACAAACAGGTATTCGGCGCGCAGTACCGCCTCGCCCTTTTCGTCCCGCAGACCGAAACCCACCACCGACAGGACCATGCCCGGCTTGATCTCTGGTACCTGCCAGGCCTGCATGCGGGTCAGCGGAGCCAGCTCGATCTCCCAGACGCGGTCCTTGCGGGTGGGCAGCACGGTTCTGGCCAGCAGTGCGCGACCGTCTACCGGTGCCGTCTGCGCAGGCACAGGCCGCTGCGCGAGATCCGCGGGCAACCGGAGCGCGGCCGGCAGTTCCAGCTCCAGCTCTGCATGCGGGTTCTGCCAGCGCACCTTGCGCGCCATGCCCTCCAGATACAGAGGCCGGTCCGCATCAAAACTGCTCCAGCCATGGTGTGCGTGTACACCCAGAGGCAAGGTACTCGCGGCGATCAGCACATGACGACGTTGCAGGTCCATAAAAACTCCCGTTGGACTCAAAACCGGTTCAAGGGGCCCTATCAAAGGTACGCAATCCAGCGGCCGCAGACCACCACCGACAGCCAGATCACGGTGGACACCAGCATCTGCAGACGGGCCAACCCGTCCAGGCGTGCAAGCGAACCGCGTGCATGAAACCACGCCGCGTTGCAGCCCGCAAGCATTAACAACAGCATCTTCAAGGTGAAGGCGCGGTTGCTGAGCAGTTCCGCAGGCTGGGTGGCAAACATCAGCAGGCCCGACGCTGCGGCCAATCCGAAGCCGCACAGCGCCACGGCGAGACTCAGCCGCGCCAAGTCTTTCACCGGCAGTGCCGCGCCACGTCCGAAGACCCGCAACTCCAACAGCACCAGATTGCCTAGCAGCAACGCAATGCCCACGATGTGGACGACCTCCAGCGCGGGGTAAGCCCAGGCGTGTGTCTTGAGTGCGGTGAACACAGCCAGCCCCTTTTTGATCAATGCATCCGCAGCAGATCCAGCATCAGGGCGACCCGCGCCTTGACTGGCGACAGGCCCTGCGAGGCGGGCAGCGCGTCCCCCGGCTTGGGCAGCACCTGTCCCTCAGCGCAGCGGGTGGAGCGCACCACCCGCACCCCGGCGTTCTGCGCGCGCACCAGAGCAGCCTCCAGATCGTGGTGGATCGTGCCATTGCCGGTGCAGGCCACCACCAGGCCCTGCACGCCCTCTCGCACCAGCGCATCCACCGCCCTGCCCGATGCACCTGCATGGTTCATGACGATTTCCACCCAGGGCCAGGCTGCAGCGTTCACTATATTATTTATAGCGTCATTGGCATGATTTACATGCACTATCGGGCTATTGCATGCCCAACGAACCACACCCTCTTCCACCCATCCCAAAGGTCCTGCGTCCCCCGAGCTGAAGGCATTCACGCGGTAGGGATGCACTTTTTGCACATGCCGTGCGCCATGCACCTCACCCGCAGCAACGGCCAGCACACCTGATGCGCCCGGTGCCAGTACCGTTGCCACCGCATCCAGCAGGTTCTGGGGACCGTCGGGGGTCAGGGCCGTGGCAGGTCGCATGGCACAGGTCAGCACCACGGGTTTGGCGACATCCAGCACCTCGTGCAAAAGCCATGCTGTTTCTTCCAGAGTATCTGTGCCGTGGGTGATGACCAACCCCTTCACCTCCGGATCATTCAGATGGTGGGCGCACCGCAATGCCAGCGTGCGCCACACCTCGCCATCCATGTCCTTGCTGTCGATCTGCGCTACCTGCTCTGCAGCCAAGGCGCCCCCTGCCAGTGCCTGCAGGCCGGGCACGGCCGCCAGCAGCTGCTCCACGCCCACCTGCGCGGCGGTGTAGCCAATGTTGTCTCCTGCCTGTGCCGAGGTGCCCGCAATCGTGCCACCGGTACCCAAAACCACAATTTTTTGCCCACTCACTTGCATACTCCGAAAAACTGGTGAAAAATACAGTTACTGGATTAAAAAACAGTTGTCCGTCACTGTAACCGCCTGCACCGGAAACCACCATGCTCGACAACCCCAAACTCACCGCCCGCCAGCAGCAGATTCTGGATCTCATCCAGACCGCCATCGCGCGCACTGGCGCGCCCCCTACTCGCGCAGAAATCGCGGCCGAGCTCGGTTTCAAGTCGGCCAACGCGGCAGAAGAACACCTGCAGGCACTGGCCCGCAAAGGAGTGATCGAGCTGGTCAGCGGCACCTCGCGCGGCATCCGTTTGCGCGGAGACACGGTGCGCTCCATCAACGCCGCGCGCGGCAGCCAGTTCAGCCTGCCCATCCCGGGCCTGACGCAACTGGTCTTGCCTTTGGTAGGTCGGGTGGCTGCGGGGTCGCCCATTCTCGCGCAGGAACATGTGGACCAGACCTACAGCGTAGAAAACAGCCTCTTCCAGCACAAGCCCGACTACCTGCTCAAGGTGCGGGGCATGTCCATGCGTGACGCTGGCATCATGGATGGCGATTTGCTGGCGGTGCAGTCCACCCGCGAAGCCCGCAATGGTCAGATCATCGTGGCCCGCCTGGGTGACGACGTCACCGTCAAGCGCCTGCGCCGCACCGCCACCGCCATCGAGTTGTTGCCCGAGAACCCCGATTACCCGGTGATCGTGGTGCAGCCTGGCGAGCCCTTCGAAATTGAAGGCCTGGCGGTGGGGCTTATCCGCAACACCATGCTCATGTAGTGCTTATCCACAGGGCCGCACCGTGGGTGGCGGGCGTTTGGTGAACAGATTCTGATCGGTACACCAGCCCTGCGATGCGGGTCCCGTTGAGTGCCAAAAAAACTCCCAAGCAATGCGTGATGAATCGGCGGAGCAGTTGCCTGCACCGCTGAGGGATGTCCCCGCGCTGCTTCTGACGGTATTGGCGTTCAACCACTTTGCAATCCTGCCTATGTCCAACCCCCGACTTTCGGAGTTTTCACATGGGAATTGCTTTGTTCACCCTCCTTGCAGCGCAGAACCCTCTGCGCAGCCTGAAACAGCTGTTTGCGAGCCCATCGCGTACGGCCAAAGTCCGGCAGAACTTGTCGATGGCGCCCGGAGACATGGCGGGCGCCAGGTCCGGTGCGCTGTCGGCAATGGCCTTTTGCAGGCACACGGCCTCAGTCATGCCACCCAACCACTCCAAAGAGCCCCCAGGACAGCGCCCATTGCGCGGCAACTGGCCTTTTACGGCCAAACCTCCGGTACGGGCGCCGGAAGGTCCCGCAAAACCCGCTGCCACTCCGCGGTCTTTTTTGTCCGCTCCCACGCACAGCAACAGGCGGCAAGCCTTTTTGGCGTCCTTGGGCTCAGACACTTGCAGCCCGAAGTCTCCTCGGGTGCTCCGCAGGGCCTCAGATACCGGCTCGGGTCGCCTGGTGATTGCGGGCCGCATGGCCGACGTCTGTGCCGAGCTGGATCGATTGGCGGCCTCTGAGGCCCTACACGCCTGATTCGCCGGGCGTTGAAGGATAGTGTCGGGCGAGTGCCCGGCACAGCCCTGAAAAGATAAGGACCAGTGCCTGTTCACACCAGGGCTGCGGCCTCTGGAGGCCGAGGGGCAGTTGGCACGCGACGGACACCATTGCCCCCACAGGCCCGCAATGACGGGTCTGAAGCCCAAGGCGACGTTACAGCGGACCGCACGCACTGTCACTCGTACGACCGATCGATGCCTTACCGCTGCGGCGGTGATGGCCGCTTCGGGGTCTGTGCAGCACTCCGTCACCAAAAACCGCAGGCTTTGATGTGCCCACCAGGGCGTGGGTGGCGTTCCCCTGCGCCTGCCAAGGCACAATGTCGGGATGAATATTGTGATCCTCGACGATTACCAGGATGCAGTGCGCAAACTGCATTGCGCCTCCCGGCTCGACACCTACACCGCCAAGGTTTACACCAATACGGTCAAAGGGCTGGGGCAACTCTCGGTGCGGCTCAAAGATGCCGACATCATTGTGCTGATTCGGGAACGGACCCAGATCACACGCCAATTGGTCGAGAAGCTGCCGCGGCTCAAGCTCATCGCGCAAACCGGCAAGATTGGCAGCCACATCGATGTGGCTGCCTGTACCGAGCGGGGTATTGCCGTGGCCGAAGGCGTTGGCTCTCCCGTGGCCCCTGCCGAGTTGACCTGGGCCCTGGTGATGGCCTCCATGCGCCGGCTGCCTCAGTACATCTCCAACCTCAAACATGGCGCGTGGCAGCAGTCCGGTCTCAAGACCGCATCGATGCCTGCGAACTTTGGGCTCGGCAGTGTATTGCGGGGGAAAACGCTGGGCATCTGGGGCTATGGCCGCATCGGGCAACTGGTGGCAGGCTACGGCCGTGCGTTTGGCATGAATGTGCGCGTCTGGGGCCGTGAGGCTTCGCGGGCACAGGCGCTGACGGATGGCTACCAGGCCGCCGCCACGCGCGAAGAGTTTTTTTCGCAGTGTGACGTGATCTCGTTGCACCTGCGCCTGAACGACGAAACGCGCGGCATCATCTCGCTCGAAGATCTCTCGTGCATGAAGCCCACTTCGCTGTTGGTGAACACGTCGCGTGCGGAACTGATAGAGCCTGACGCGCTGATCGCCGCACTCAATCGCGGCCGCCCCGGCTTGGCGGCGGTGGACGTGTTCGAGAGCGAGCCCATTCTGCAAGGCCACGCCCTGCTCCGTCTTGAAAACTGCATCTGCACGCCACACATTGGTTACGTGGAGCAGGACAGCTACGAGCTCTACTTTGGTGCAGCCTTCGACAATGTGGTGAATTTCATCAAAGGCACGCCCACCAACATCGTGAACCCCGGCTCATTGCAGGTCAGGCGCTAGATGCAGCGTTGGGTCTCCGGCGACCACCGCGCATCAAAAAAGGCTTCCCGAGGGAAGCCTTTTTTTGATGGCTGCAAGGCATTGACATGCCCTGCAGCGGCAAGCCACGCTCCAATTACAGAGGGGTCTTCTTGCCGTCCTTGTAGACGTACAGCGTGATGGCGGGGTTCTTCATTTCGCCATTGGGTTCGAAGGCAATGGTGGAGGTCACGCCCTTGAAGTTGGCCTTGGCAAGCTCGTTCACGTACACCTTGGGGTCCACCGAGTTGGCACGCTTCATGGCGTCTACCAGCAGGAACGTGGCATCGTAGGTGTAGGGGCTGTACACCTGGAACTGGCCGGGGTACTTGGCATCGTACTTGGCCTTCCAGGCCGTACCGCCAGGCATCTTGGCCAGCGAGGAGCCGCCTTCTGCACAGATCACGTTGGCCAGGGTCTTGGCACCGGCGGCCAGCTTGGCGATTTCAGACGTGCAGACGCCGTCACCGCCGAAGTACTTGACGTTGGCCATACCCAGTTGCTCCATCTGGCGCAGCATGGGGCCAGCCTGGGGGTCCATACCGCCATAGAAAACAGCGTCAGGATTCTTGGCCTTGATGGCGGTCAGGATGGCCATGAAGTCGGTGGCCTTGTCGGTAGTGAACTGTTCGTCCACCACCTTCATGCCCTTGGCCACGGCGGTCTTCTTGAACACGTCTGCCACGCCCTGACCGTAGGCGGTGCGGTCATCGATGATGGCAACGGTCTTGAGCTTCAGGGTGTCCACCGCGTAGAACGCCAGGCCAGCGCCCAGGGCGTTGTCGTTGGCGATGATACGGAAGGTGGTCTTGTAGCCAGGCTTGGTCAGGTTGGGGTTGGTTGCAGCGCCCGTCACCATGGGGATGCCGCAATCGTTGTACACCTTGGAGGCGGGAATCGTGGTACCGGAGTTGAGATGGCCGACAACGCCAACGACCTTGGAGTCGCACAGCTTTTGTGCGGCTGCAGTGCCCTGCTTGGGATCGGCAGCGTCATCTTCAGCCTGCAACTCGAACTTGATCTTCTTGCCGCCGATGGTGACGCCTTGAGCGTTCAGCTCTTCAATGGCCATGCGGGCGCCATTTTCGTTGTCCTTGCCGTAGTGGGCTTGGGCGCCGGAAACCGGAGCCACGTGGCCGATCTTGACCACCTGCTCTTGTGCAGAGGCCATACCAGCAGCAGCCGCGATAGCAGCAACCACGGTCAGTTTCAACTTCAATTGCATATCAAATCTCCAGTAAAGATAAACGCTGAGAATCTTCTTGTGTCTCAACGCAGGCGAACATATCGCAATTTACGGGCCAGATCATTAGGGAACACGATTAAACGCGAGAGAAACCACAGGGGAATACCCTGTCATCGCGTGGGCACAGAAGGCGCACCACTGGCCAGTTCGTCCGCCACGGCTTCGTACACTGCATGCCGGACCACCGATTCAATCTCTTCACGCAGACGGGGAAGCACCGAGCGAGTCTGCTCCTGCACCACGGTGGCGATGGCCTCGCGCAGGCGCTGGTCCAGCACCACATCCACGCGTTGCATGACGCGGTGCACCATGTACTCCTCCATGCCATCGGGCAGGGTGCGGGCCGCAACAGGTGCAGCCATCGGCGAATGGCCTGTTGAGGGGGCCGGAGCGATTGCCGGGCGCGGCTGAACAGATGAGGCTGGCGCACTCCCCTGGGGAGAAACCGCCACCGAAGAAGCAGCCTTCGGCGGTGCAGCAGGCCGCGCAGATGCGGCAGGCGCAGCAGGCGCGGCGACATGCGGTGTTGTGCCCGGTCGCACCGGGGGCAAGGCAGCTTTCGCCAGTTCAGCAGTCTGTGATGGCGATAGCACCGTGGTGCGAGCGATCGGGGCCGAAGCCCCTGGCGCGCGGGGCGCAACGTCAGGCACCTGCACCACTTCGGTGAGCGTGGGCACAAAACGCGGAGGGGTCTTGGGTGGCAGCGCCATCAGCCTGCTTTCAGCACCAGATCATGGCGCGTGATGGCGTACCCGCGGGACGCGTAGTGGCGCCATCGCGCGCGCGCCTGGGCGCGGTCGGTTTCGTCCTGGGCGCTCACCACTTCCACCAGGCGGTCAAACCGGCCAAAACCCTCGGGAACTTCCGCATGGAGATTCAGCAGGACTTCGTGGTGCGGTGCCAGGCGCGCATCCTGCGCCAGCAATACCGGCGAAGCCTGAACCAATTCCTGGTCGGCATCGGCATGGCAATGGGCCACAAAGTCCTGGGGGGCCATCAACCAGAGCATGCGGTCCAGCGTCTGCAGCGCATCTGCCGGTGCCGCGATGACCAGGCGGGCTCCGCTGCGCTGCACCTTGCGCGCGAACCGGCAGGCATACGCCAACTTGTCGGGCGCGTTGAAGTGAAAAGCCACCTCGGTCATGGCGCGTTCAGGCAGCCTTGCTGCCAGAGGGCCGCTTGGCAGCCGGTTTACCGGCAGTGCCTGCACCCGCCTTGTTGGTCGAGGAGCGCGATGTGGACTTGACGGCCTTTGCCGGACGGGCCTGCGACCTGGACTGTTCGAGCACATAGTGCACCAGCAGCCCCACAGGCCGGCCTGTGGAACCCTTGGCAGCGCCACCTTTCCACGCAGTGCCTGCAATGTCCAGGTGCGCCCAAGGCATGTCGCCCACGAACTTTTGCAGGAACTTGGCGGCTGTGATGGAGCCACCCGCACGGCCGGCCACGTTGCCCATGTCGGCAAAGTTGCTCTTGAGGCCGTCTGCATAGTCATCGTCCAGCGGCATGCGCCAGCAAAGGTCTTGCGCAGCCTCCCCGGCGGCCTGCAACGACTCTGCAAGCCCGTCGTTGTTAGCAAACAAGCCGCTGCGCACGCCACCCAGCGCGATCACGCAGGCACCCGTCAACGTCGCAATGTCCACCACGGCCGCAGGCTTGAATCGTGCAGCGTAGGTCAACGCATCGCACAACACCAGGCGCCCCTCGGCGTCGGTATTCAAAATCTCGATGGTCTGGCCGCTCATGCTGGTAACCACATCACCCGGCTTGACGGCACGCCCGTCCGGCATGTTTTCGCACGCCGGGATCAGGCCCACCACATTGACGGCAGGCTGCAGTTCGCCCAGCGCGCGGAAGGTGCCCAGCACACTGGCAGCGCCGCACATGTCGAATTTCATCTCGTCCATCTCGGGCGCAGGCTTGATGGAAATGCCGCCGGTGTCGAAGGTAATGCCCTTGCCCACCAGCACGATGGGCGCCTGGTCCCTGGCAGCGCCGTGGTAGCGCAGCTCGATGAAACGCAGCGGCTCTTCAGAGCCCTTGGCCACCGCCATGAAGGCGCCCATGCCGAGGCGCGCCACCTCTGCCGGACCATGGACCCTGCACTGGATACGTGGCAGCTTGGCCAGGGTCTTGGCCGCATCGGCCAGGAGGCTGGGGGTGGCATGGTTGGCCGGGCGGTTGCCCCATTCCCGTGCAAACTCGACACCCGCGACCAAGGCTACACCGCTGTCGAACCCGTCACGCGCGCTGGCGGCATCGGGCACCCCCACCACACAGCGGCTCAGGCTGCGTGCCTCCACCTTGGTCTTGGTGGTGGTGTACACATAGCTCACGTCTGCCACCGCCTGAACGGCAGCACTGACGGCCGCAGCCGGAGCCTCCCCCGCGAAACACAGCACCACGCGCTTGGTGTGTGGCGCCTTGATGGCACCGCCAAGCGCCTGCAGCGCCTGGCGCGTTGCGCGCACCGAACCATCGCCCAGCCCCACCAGCACCACGCGGCGGGCTGCGACGGCAGGCACCTGGTACAGCTGCAGATGCTTGCCGACCTTGGTGGTCAGATCTCCGTTCTTGAGCGCCAAGGCCGCCAAGGCAGACAGCGCGTCCTTGCCGGGCTTGAAGCCCTCGGGCAGCAGGACGACGAGCAGGTCGCATTTCTCCGAAGCTGCCGCAGCAAGTTCAAGGGTCTTGAGATCAAAGTTCATAATTGGCGTTTTCCTTCCAGCCAATGTTATTCGATTCATCCATCCGCAAGGAGCTGGCGCGCAGCTTCGGCGCGACCCTTGTGGTGCTGGTGACCGTGGTCATGACCATGATGCTCATCCGCACGCTGGGCCAGGCCTCCAGGGGCAGCGTCAGCCCGTCCGACGTGATGCTCGTCATGGGCTTCACCGTATTGGGGCAGTTGCCCATCATCCTGAGCCTCAGCCTGTTCATTGCAGTGGTCGGCACGCTGTCGCGCATGTACCGTGACAGCGAAATGGTGATCTGGTTCGCCAGCGGACGCGGCCTGATCAGCCTGGTGCGGCCTCTGCTGCGCTTTGCCTGGCCAGTGATGGTGGTGATCGCCGTGCTGTCGCTGCTGGTATGGCCCTGGGCCAACTCCCAGATTCAGGAACTCAAGACCCGCTATGAGCAGCGCAGCGACATCGACCGCATCGCACCGGGCGAGTTCCAGGAGTCGTCCAACGGCAGCCGTGTGTTCTTCATCGACAAGGACACCCCGGACACGCAGGCTGCCAACAACGTTTTCATTGCCGCCAATGACGGCAAACGCGAGTCCGTCACCTCCGCGCGCAGCGCCCGGCTGGAGACACAGGACGGAGAACGCATGGCCCTGCTGAGCGATGGACAGCGCCTGGAGACCTCGCGGGACAAACCGGGCATCAAGATCAGTGAATTCCGCTTGTATGGCACCCGTATCGGCAGCGCGGCACCGGGATCGGCCGAAGAACTGGCAGTGAAGAGCCGCACCACGTACGACCTTTTGAAGCAGCCCCTTCCGGCCTACCGTGCCGAGCTGGGCTGGCGGCTGGGCCTGGCACTGGCTGCGCTCAACTTTGTGCTGCTGGGCCTGGCGGTGGCGAGCGTCAACCCGCGTGCGGCGCGCAGCACCAGCATGGTGTTTGCGCTGTTTGCCTTCATCGTCTACTACAACCTCATGACCCTGGGCCAGAGCTGGGTGGGAGCCGACCGGCTGGGCCTGACCAGCTTCATGGTGATGCTGCATGGCGGCATGCTGGCGGCCTCGCTGCTGGTACTGGCGGTGCGCCACAACCAATGGACGGTGCGGCGCCTGTGGCGATCGCCGGGGCCCGGAGGGCAGCCCGCATGAAAACCATCCGACGCCTGATCCACCGTGAGGCGCTGGGCGCCGTCGCCTTCGTCACCGTGGGCTTTCTGGCCTTGTTCTTCTTTTTTGACCTGGTGGATGAACTCCGCTGGGTAGGCCGGGCGGGGGAGGATGGCTATCAGCTCTCGCATGCGCTGCTGTTTGTGGTGCTCAGCATTCCCAGTCACCTGTATGAACTGCTGCCCATCACCGTGCTGATCGGCACCATCTTCGTGATGGCGCGCCTGGCCCAAAGCTCGGAGTTCACCATCATGCGCACCAGCGGCATGGGGCCCTGGCGAGCGCTGCGCACCCTGCTCACGCTCGGTGGCGTCTTTGTGCTGCTGACCTTTGCCGTCGGGGACTACCTGGCCCCCTTGACCGACCGCACCGCGCAGCTCATCAAGGTGCGCTACCTGGGACGGCTGACGGCAGGCGCCACGGGCGCATGGCTCAAGGAGCGTCAGGAAGACCATTCGTTTGCCGTCAACGTGCGCGCACTCACCCCCAATGGCGGCATGCTGGACGTGCGCATCTTCGAGTTTGACGAGCAGGGCCGCCTGGCTTCGCAGACACGGGCTGCATCGGGGCAGTTCGGCTCGGACGGAGCGTGGACCCTGGAGAAGGTGCAGCGCAGCCACTTTGAACAGCAGAGCGACAAGAACGAAGCCCGCGTGGAGCACCTGGAAAGCCCCACGCTGCAGTGGTCCACCAAGATCAGCGCCGACATGGTGGCAGCGTCCTTGCTCAAACCCGACCGCATGGCCACGCTGGACCTCTTTCAGTTCATCCGGCACCTGAATGCCAACGGGCAGTCCGCCCAGAAGTACGAGATCGAGTTCTGGCGCAAAGTGTTCTACCCCTTGAGCTGCCTGGTGATGGTGGTGCTCGCTCTGCCCTTTGCCTACCTGCATTTCCGCTCGGGCGGCATCGCGGGCTACGTTTTTGGCGGCGTGATGGCGGGCATCAGCTTCTTTCTGCTCAACAACGTTTTTGGCTATGCAGGCAACCTGCAGAACTGGTCGCCGTGGCTGACGGCAGCGGCGCCCGGCATGATTTATTCGTTGCTGTCACTCGCGGCTTTCGGTTGGCTGGTGCTCAGACGCTGATTTTTACGCCCCACTCCCACTGACCATGAACAAAGCCATTGTCCTGTTCGCCCACGGCTCGCGCGACCCCTTGTGGCGCGCCCCCATGGAGGCCGTGGCAGCACGCATTGCCGCGCAGAGCCCCGACCACCGGGTCCGCTGCGCCTACCTCGAACTGTGCGAACCAGCCCTGCCGGACGCCGTCCGTCAACTGGTTGCCGATGGAGCCACCACCGTGACGGTGGTGCCCATGTTCCTGGGCACCGGCAAGCATGCCCGGGAGGATTTGCCCTTGCTGGTGCAAGCGCTGCGCACCGACCACCCCGGCGTGCAATTCCACGTGCAGGCAGCCATTGGAGAGGATCCACGCATGACGGCCTTGATGGCAGAGATCGCCTGCGAAAGCCCGCCGATCTGAAATTTCCGAGGGTGCGGCCCGTTTGCTTAGACGATTGTAGCATAATGATGCAATCCTTTAGGCGATATTCGATATGAATCTGCACCAATTCCGCTTCGTTCAAGAGGCTGCGCGCCGCAACCTCAACCTGACCGAGGCCGCCAAGGCCCTGCATACCTCGCAGCCGGGTGTCTCCAAGGC
>DATLGV010000182.1:0-3263 GCA_035540275.1 Acidovorax sp.
GCCACGGGATTTGCCCTGCTGTCCGCTTTACCTGAGAGATTCACCGCAGCGCCCTGGCTGGCCGTGCGGTTTGCTCCTTCGGTGGATGGCCTCGCGCACAGTTTTCGTGTGGGGGCCATCTCTCTCCAGCAAGGGAACGCCCGCATCGCTGCGGGCGCTTGCCAGTCCTTTTGCCTGAGCGTTCGGCTGCTGCCTGCGCCTTCGGCGGTGCCGCGCTGCCTTGGGTTGCAAGGTGGGGCACTCTCTCCTGACGGGGGCGATTCTACCTATTTTGCGTAGACCAGGTCGCGAAGCGACAACGAGATCGAGGGCACATAGGTGATGACCAGCAGGCACACCAGGATCACGCCCACGAACGGCAGCAGGTGCCTGACGATGCGGTCCAGCGATATGCGGGCCACCGTGCAGGCCGCAAACAGGTTCACGCCAAACGGGGGCGTGATCATGCCCATCGCCAGGTTCACCACCATGATGAGACCGAAGTGCACCGGGTCCACGCCGAAGTGCATCGCCACCGGGGCCAGGATGGGGGCCAGCACGATGATGGCAGCGCTGGTCTCGATGAACATGCCGATCAGGAACAGCGCGGCATTCACTCCCAGCAGGAACAGGGTGGGCGACTGCAGCACCGATTCCAGCCAGCGGCCGATGGCGTCGGGCACGCCGGCGCGGGTGATGAGGAATGCGAACAGCCCCGCGTTGGCGATGATGAACATGATCACCGCCGACGAAATGGCCGATTTGCGCAGGATGGCGAACAGGTCCCGGAGCCTGATCTCGCGGTAGATCACCACGCCCACCACCAGTGCGTAGAACACGGCCACGGCCGAGGCCTCGGTGGGGGTGAACACACCGCCATAGATGCCGCCCAGGATGATGATGGGCATCAGCAGCGCCCAGCCTGCCTGCAGCGTGGCCTTGCCAAACGGCATGCGGCCGTCGCCGTCGCTTTTACCCCAGCCCTTGTATTTGCAATAGCCCCAGACGAACAGCATCAACGCGCCACTGATCAGCAGGCCCGGGCCGAAGCCGGCGATGAACAGCTCGCCAATCGAGACCTCGGCGCTGACCCCATACAGGATCATCGGGATCGATGGCGGGATGATCACCCCCAGCTCGGCACTGGTGGCCTGCAGGGCAGCGGCATAGCTGGTGGGGTAGCCGTGCTTGATGAGCGCCGGGATCAGGATGGCGCCGATGGCAAAGGTGGTGGCTACGGACGAGCCCGACACCGCGGCAAAGATCATGCAGGTGAGCACGCAGGTCATGGGCAGGCCGCCTTGCACACCACCCACGATGCTCTTGGCAAACTCCACCAGGCGGCGCGAGATGCCTCCCGTTTCCATGAGGTTGCCCGCCAGGATGAAGAACGGGATGGCGGCCAGAGGAAACTTGTTGATCGATGCGAACATCTCCTTGACCGAGATGAGCATGTTGGCGTTGGACGCCTGGATGCCCAGGATGGAAGCCAGCCCGATGGAGACGGCAACCGACACGGTGAGTGCAAAGCACAGCACCATGGTGGAGATCATGACCATGCTCATGGCTGGACCTCCGCGCGCGGCATGGCATGTCCTCGAGGATCCCTTGCGGGGCCGTTCACGGGCTTGAGGCGGCTCTGCGCGGCGTTCATTGGGCGGTCTCCAGTTCCATGCGCAGCGGGTCGATGAGGTTGCCGATGATGCCAATGGCGCAGAACGCGCTGCCCACCGGCATGGCAAGGTAGGCCCAGAACATGGACACGGACTCCAGGCCCGCCATGCTTTGCACCCCGCCGCGCTTGGCGTAGTCCCAGCCAAACCAGCAGATGATGGCGATCAGCGTCAGCGCCGCCAGCGCCACCACCCAGTCCAGCACGCGTCGGATGCGTGGCGAACTCCAGCGGTACAGCACGTCCACGCTCACCATCGCCCCCTGGCGGAAGGCGGCGGGAATGGCCAGGAACACCATCCAGATCAGGCTGAAGCGGATGAGCACTTCGGTCCATTCGGCGGGCTGCTCCAGCACGAAGCGCGTCACGATCTGGAACATTCCGAGGACCGAGGCAATGGTCAGCATGGCGCACGCGCCCAGCATGGCGATGAAGGTGGTCCATCGCTCAAAGGAGAGAAAAGCAGTTTTCATGGGGCGGCGCCAACCATGGGGCAAGTGGTCACAAAAATTGGAGGAGGAAGAATAAAAACGCCCGATAGCGCTTTGGCTACGGGCGTTTATTGCTATGTTCTTGGTAGTGTATGCCGGAGTTACTTGACGTCGCGGATCTTGTCGATGGCGGCCTTGCCGAACTGCTTTTCAAACTCGGCATTCACTGGTGCGAGCGCGGCCACGAACTTGGCCTTGTCCACGTTGTCGATCACGGTCATGCCCTTGGCGCGCAGGTCGGCAACGCCCTTGGCATCGTCTTCGTCCACACGGGCGCGGTTGGCCTTGGCGCCTTCCTTGGCGGCCTCCAGGAAGGCCTGCTTGTCGGCGGCGGAGAGCTTGTCGAAGGCGGCCTTGTTCATCACGAAGATGCAGGGCGAGTACACGTGGCCCGTGAGCGACAGGTGTTTTTGCACTTGGTCGAACTTGGCCGAGATGATCACCGACAGCGGGTTTTCCTGCCCGTCTACCGTGCCCTGCTGCAGTGCCGTGAACACTTCAGGGAAGGCCATGGGGGTGGTGATGATGCCAAAGCCCTTGTAGGCGGCGATGTGCACCGGGTTCTCCATGGTGCGCATCTTCAGACCCTTGAGGTCGGCCGGGTCCTTGACCTCTCGCTTGCTGTTGGTCATGTGGCGGAAGCCGTTTTCGGCCCACGCCAGGGCCTTGAAGCCCTTGGCATCGAACTTGGTCAACAGGTCCTGCCCGATGGGGCCGTCCAGCACGGCGCGGGCATGGGCCTTGTCGCGGAACAGGAAGGGCACGTCCAGGATCTTGGTCTCGGGCACGAAATTGGGCACGGGGCCGGTGGAGCTGAAGGCCAGCTCCTGCGTGCCCAGTTGCACGGCTTCGATCGATTCGCGCTCGCCGCCCAGGGCGCCGTTGTAGAAGGTCTGCACCTTGTAGCGGCCGCCCGTGCGCTTTTCGACCTCTTTGGCAAACGTGTCGATGGCCACGCCCTGGTGGGAGTTCTGGGCCGTCGAGATGCTGATGCGCATGGTGGTCTGCGCAGCGGCGGTGGCCACAAAGCCGAGCGCTAGGCTCAGTCCAACGACGAGTTTGGTCAATTGCATGGTGTCTCCTGTTGATGTTGGGGCAGGGGATGGGGGGCACGTGGGCTC
>DATLGV010000183.1:0-1750 GCA_035540275.1 Acidovorax sp.
CCCATTAACAAAGTTTTTCACAATTCAATTGCACGCAATTTAATTTACGCCCACAATTCATCCCATGCCCAGCTACAGCACGCCCCACACTCCCAGCCCCGCCATCCTGCGGCTGGACAACCAGGTCTGCTTTGCGCTGTATTCCGCCTCGCTGGCGATGACCAAGCTCTACAAGCCCCTGCTCGACCGCATCGGCCTGACCTACCCGCAGTACCTCGTGATGCTGGTGCTGTGGGAGCAGGACGGCGTGACCGTGTCCGAACTGGGCGAGCGCCTGTTTCTGGACTCCGGCACGCTCACGCCGCTGCTCAAGCGCCTGGAGGCGCAGGGCCAGATTGCCCGGCTGCGCGATGTGCAGGACGAGCGCCGCGTGCGCATCACCCTCACAGCCGAGGGCCGCGCGCTGCGCGACCAGGCCGAAGCCATTCCGCAGTGCGTGCTGCAAAGCAGCCAGTGCTCGATTGCCGAGCTCACGGCCCTGACCACCGAACTCAAGCAGCTGCGGGACCGGCTCGGCGAGCAACGCTGACGGCCCGCAGAAACACGCAACGACACCGCCAGAACCGATTCCCTCCACCGCCCACCGTGGGCAACAACCGCAAGGAAGACACCATGACCAAGCTCGAAAAAGTCCTGTACACCGCCAAGTCCCACGTGACCGGTGGCCGCGATGGCGCCGCCAAGACCGATGACGGCCGCCTGGAAGTCAAGCTGTCCTCGCCCGGCACCTCTGGCACCGGCACCAACCCCGAGCAGCTGTTTGCCTCCGGCTACGCAGCCTGCTTCATCGGCGCGATGAAGGCTGTGGGCGGCAAGATCGGCATCCCCGTGCCGCAGGACGTGTCCATCGACGCCGAAGTGGACCTGGGCCCCATCCCGAACGCCTACGGCATCGCCGCCCGTCTGAACATCAGCCTGCCCGGCCTGGACAAGGCCACGGCCCAGAAGCTGGTGGACGCAGCCCACCAGGTCTGCCCCTACTCCAACGCCACGCGCGGCAACATCGACGTGACCATCACGGTGGTGTAAACCCGCCCGGCGCGGTTTGCGGAACCTGCCCCCATGGCCCCCAGCGCTGAAGCATTCGGCGCCAGGGGCTTTTTTGATGGGGGGGCGCAGCCCGCTGCTGCGTTTGCAAGCTGGCGTTCAGCGAGGGACGCGATCATGGGTTCGGAGACCAACCCCATGAAGATCGCCCTGCTGTCCGACATCCACGCCAACCGCCAGGCCCTGGACGCCTGCCTGCAACACGCCCGCGCCCAGGGCGCCGGGCAATTTGCGCTGCTGGGCGACCTGGTGGGCTACGGCGGCGAGCCCGTGGCCGTGGTGGAGCAAGTGCGCGACCTGGCCCAGCAAGGCGCCCTGTGCGTGCTGGGCAACCACGACGCCATGGCCCTGGCGCCGCCCGCCCACCCGCGCAACCGCAGCGAGCTGGGCGCGCAGTGGACCCACGACCAGCTCGGCAACAGCCACATCGCCTTTTTGCAGTCGCTGCCGCTCACCGCGCGGCTGGGCAACAGCGCCTTGCTGGTGCACGCCAGTGCCGACATGCCCGCTCAGTGGCGCTACGTGGAAGACTCCAACGCCGCCGAGCGCAGCATGACGGCCGCCCAGGGCATCGACCCCGCCATCCGCTATGTGTTCTGCGGCCATGTGCACGAGCAGGTGCTGTACTTCCTCACGCCCACGGCCAAGCTGATGCGCTTTGCGCCCGAGCCCGGCGTGCCGGTGCCCGTGCCGACGCACCGCC
>DATLGV010000184.1:0-2858 GCA_035540275.1 Acidovorax sp.
TCCTTGAGCTACGCATGATGCGCCGGTGTGCGCTGCAACATGTTTCATTTTGAGAATATCCAGTGAGGGCCCCCGGAAATCTAGGGTTGTCCCTAGGGTTGTGCCCGGGGCACGGGCACAAGATGCGCCGGCCTATCCAGCCAAAAACCCTTCCAGGAGACAGCCAGATGCAAGTCCAGTTCACGGTCAACGGGCGCGCTGCCAGTGTTGACGTCCCTCCCAATACCCTGCTTGTCCATGCGCTGCGAGAGCACCTGATGCTCACCGGCACCCATGTGGGTTGTGACACCAGCCAGTGCGGGGCATGCACGGTGCATGTGAACGGCCGGGCCGTCAAATCCTGCGCCATGCTGGCGGTGCAGGCCCAGGGGGCCGAGGTGACGACCATCGAAGGCATGGCTAAAGCTGACGGCACCATGCACCCCATGCAGGCGGCGTTCAAGGAGTGCCATGGCCTGCAGTGCGGCTTCTGCACACCCGGCATGGTGATGAGTGCGGTGGACC
Source organism: Acidovorax sp. (assembly GCA_035540275.1). Lineage (GTDB taxonomy): Bacteria > Pseudomonadota > Gammaproteobacteria > Burkholderiales > Burkholderiaceae_C > Acidovorax. The sequence continues at coordinate 505 of DATLGV010000184.1, forward strand.
TGTGCAAGAACCACCCCAACGCCAGCGAAGGCGAAATCCGCGAGCTGCTCGAAGGCAACATCTGCCGCTGCACCGGCTACCAGAACATCGTGCGCGCAGTGCAGGTCGGCCAGAAGGCCATGGCTGGCGCCTGAGCACGCCCGCCGTCCCCACGCCAGAACAATCCAAGGAGACAAGACCATGGGTGCATCCGACTTTTCCAAGCTGCCGCACATCGGCGAATCGCTCAAGCGCAAGGAAGACTACCGCTTCCTGACCGGCGCAGGCCAATACACCGACGACGTGGTGCTGGCCGCGCAGAGCCATGCGGTGTTCGTGCGCTCACCGCACGCCCACGCCAAGATCAACAGCATCCACATCGAGGCCGCCAAGGCTGCGCCGGGCGTGCTGGGCGTGTTCACCGGCGCCGATGTGGCCGCCGACAACATCAACGGCCTGCCCTGCGGCTGGCTCATCACCAGCACCAACGGCGAGCCCATGAAGGAGCCGCCACACCCCATCCTGGCCCAGGGCAAGGTGCGCTATGTGGGCGACCACGTGGCCATGGTGGTGGCGCTGACCCAGCAGCAGGCGCGCGACGCGGCCGAGCTGGTAGAGGTGGACTACGACGTGCTGCCCGCCGTGGTGAATGTGGCCGACGCCGCATCGGGCGCCGTGGCAGGTGCTGCGCTGCACGACATCGCGCCCGACAACCACTGCTTCAAGTGGGCCATCGGCGACAAGGGCGCCGTGGATGCCGCCTTTGCCAACGCCGCCCACGTCACCCAGCTCGACCTGATCAACAACCGGCTGATCCCCAACGCCATGGAGCCGCGTGCGGCCATCGGCAGCTACAACCGCGCGAGCGACGAATACACGCTGTACGTCAGCAACCAGAACCCGCACGTCGAGCGCCTGCTGATGACGGCCTTTGTGATGGGCCTGCCCGAGCACAAGGTGCGTGTGATTGCGCCCGATGTGGGTGGTGGCTTCGGCTCCAAGATCTATCTGTACGCTGAAGACGTGTGCCTGACCTGGGCCGCCAAAAAGCTCAACCGCAACATCAAGTGGGTGGCGGATCGCAGCGAGGCGTTCCTCTCCGACGCGCATGGCCGCGACCATGTGAGCCACGCCGAGATGGCGATGGACAAGGACGGCAAGTTCCTGGCCATGCGGGTACACACGCACGCCAACCTGGGCGCGTATCTGAGCACCTTTGCCAGCGCCGTGCCCACCATCCTGTACGCCACGCTGCTCGCGGGCCAGTACACCACACCGCAGGTGTATGTGGAGGTGGATTCGTGGTTCACCAACACCGCGCCCGTGGATGCCTACCGGGGCGCCGGCCGGCCTGAGGCGACCTACCTGCTGGAGCGTCTGGTGACGCGTTGCGGCTGGGAGATGGGCCTGGGTCAGGACGAGATCCGCAAGCGAAACTTCATCACCAGCTGGCCTTACCAGACGCCGGTGGCACTGCAGTACGACGTGGGTGACTACCACGCGTGCATGGCGCAGGCGCAGCAACTGGCCGACGTGGCGGGCTTTGCCGCACGCAAGGCGGCCAGCGAGGCCAAGGGCTTGAAGCGCGGCATGGGCTACAGCAGCTACATCGAGGCCTGCGGCATTGCCCCATCCAACATCGCTGGCGCTTTGGGTGCACGCGCCGGTCTGTTTGAATGCGGCGAGGTCCGCGTGCACCCCACGGGCAGCGTGACGGTGTTCACCGGCTCGCACAGCCACGGCCAAGGGCATGAGACCACCTTTGCTCAGGTGGTGGCCGCGCGCCTGGGTATTCCGGTGGAGAACGTGGACGTCGTGCACGGCGACACGGGGCGTGTGCCGTTCGGCATGGGCACCTACGGTTCGCGTTCCATCAGCGTGGGCGGTGCGGCCATCATGAAGGCGCTGGACAAGATCGAGGCCAAGGCCAAGAAGATCGCCGCGCATTTGATGGAGGCGAGCGACGCCGACATCGACTTTGCGGGCGGCGAATTCACCGTGCGGGGCACGGACAAGAAGATCCCGTTCGGCCAGGTGTCGCTGGCGGCCTATGTGCCGCACAACTACCCGCTGGATGTGCTGGAGCCGGGCTTGAACGAAACCGCGTTCTACGACCCCACCAACTTCACGTTCCCGGCAGGCACCTACATCTGCGAGGTGGAGATCGACCCGCAGACCGGCGTGACGCGCGTGGACAAGTTCACGGCGGTGGACGACTTCGGCACCATCATCAACCCCATGATCGTCGAAGGCCAGGTGCACGGCGGACTGGTGCAGGGCATCGGCCAGGCGCTGCTGGAGAACTGCGTGTACGACCGCGAAACCGGCCAGCTGCTCACCGGCAGCTTCATGGACTACGCCATGCCGCGCGCTGA
>DATLGV010000185.1:0-5662 GCA_035540275.1 Acidovorax sp.
CGAGCTGGTGCCCGCTGCGGCCGACGCCCCCCCTGCCGCCCGCATGCGCGAGGCCGGTGCCGTCATCGTCGCCAAGACCACCATGCCCGACTACGGCATGTTGTCCTCGGGCCTGTCCACCTTTCACCCGCTGTCGCGCAACCCCTGGGACGTGAGCAAGGGCCCCGGCGGCTCCAGCGCCGGTGGTGGCGCTGCGGCTGCCGCAGGCTACGGCCCGCTGCACATCGGCACCGACATCGGTGGCTCGCTGCGCCTGCCTGCCAGCTGGTGCGGCATCTTCAGCCTCAAGCCCAGCCTGGGCCGCATCCCCATCGACCCGCCCTACACCGGGCGCGCCGCAGGGCCCATGACCCGCACCGTGCAAGATGCCGCGCTGATGATGCAGGTGCTGAGCCAGCCCGACGCACGCGACAGCATGAGCCTGCCCTACCAGGACATCGCCTGGAGCCAGTTCAACGAGCGGGCCGAGCGCACGCGCAGCCTGCAGGGGTTGAAGATAGGCCTGCTGCTCGATGCGGGCTGCGGCCTGCCGGTGGAGCCCGAAGTGAGGGCCGCCGTGGAGCGCGCAGCCCAACTCATGGAAGCCGCCGGCGCCACCATCGTGCCCATGGCCCCTTTCATGACCCCGGCCATGCTCGATGGCATGGACCATTTCTGGCGCATGCGTTCCCACACCGACCTGCAGGCCCTGCCCGCGGCGCGGCGCGACAAGGTGCTGCCCTACATCCGTACCTGGGCCGACAGCGCTGCGGGCATGAGCGGCACCGAAGTCTTCCACGCCAGCCAGCAGTTCCACCTGACGCGCGTGGCCACCGTCAAGGCCTGCAGCGCGTTCGACTACGTGATCTCGCCCGTGGCCCCCAACGTCGCCTTCCAGGCCGAGCTGCCCTCGCCCACCAACGACCCGCTGCGCCCGCTGGAACACATCGGCTTTACCGTGCCGTTCAACATGTCCGAGCAACCTGCTGCCTCGGTCAACTGCGGCTACACCCGCGCCGGTCTGCCCATCGGCCTGCAGATTGCGGGCGCGCGTTTTGACGACCTGGGCGTGCTGCAGGTGGCGCATGCGTTCGAGCTGATCCGCGAGCCCCAGCGCGCATGGCCCCAGCCGCCTGCGGCATAACCCTGCGTGCAGGGTGCGTGGTTGTTGGTAACCTTGGGGGACACGCTCCGACGCTGCTGCACCCGCTGGCGCCCCCTTTCTTTACCACCCACCACCCCACCACCGCATGGACATCATCATCCTGGCGATCCTGATCGCCACCGGCACCTTCATGCTCAACGCCAAGGAGCAGCGCAAGCGCATCGCGCTGCTGGGCAAACACCTGGCCAACTACCAGATCGAAAAGCTGATGGAAGCGCTGACCGACGGCTACCTGCGCGCCCTGGGTGAAAGCACGGACGAACGCCGCCAGCAGATCTGGAGCCTGCTGAGCACCACCGAGTCGCAACTGAGCGAGCAGTTCAGCCGCTTCGCCGCCGACTTTGCCAGGGTGGACGAAGCCCACGCGCGTGTCAGCCGGCTCGCCGTACCCATCCCGTTTGCCGACAAGCTGCTGCCCGCCATGACCTTTGACGTGCGCCGCGCACTCGCCATCCACGCGCGCGGCATTGCCCATGTGGTGCAGAACACCAGCCACCTGTCGCCCAAGGACCGCGCCTACATGATGACGGCCGAGCTGTTTCTGATGCAGCACACCTGCCACTGGTACTGCAAGTCCAAAACCGTGGCCAGCGCCCGCATGCTTGCGCGGCACCAGACGCCGCATGAGCAGCTCGTCGCTTCCGTCTCGGCAGAGACCCGCAATGCCTACCTGACCCTGATCAACGGCGGCTGAGCCCAGCGACCCAACAATGCCCCATGCCATCCTCCACGCACACCCGCATGACCGACAGCCTGGGCAACCCCATCACGCTGCACGACGAAGCCAGCGGGACGGCGCTGAATGACTTTGTAGAAGGCTTCATCGCCTGCGAAGCGCGCGCGGTGAACGTGCTGAACGCGGCGGCCGACACCAGCCCCATCGTTCAGGCCAGCTGCGCGGCGCTGCACATGTTTGCCGAGTCGGCAGACGCTCCGCGCAACGCCCGCCCCTTTATCGACCAGGCCCTGGCCCACGCCGCAGAGGCCAGCGAGCGCGAACAACGTTTTGTGGCCGCCGTCGCCGCCTGGGTTCAGGGTGACCTGCCCCGCGCCATTGCGCTGCACGAAGAGCAGGCCCGCCTGCACCCGCGCGACCTCGCCTCCGTCAAGCTGGGCCAGTACCATTTGTTCAACCGGGGCGACTCACCCGGCATGCTGCGCCTGGCGCTGCAGGCCCTGCCCGCTGCGGCCGAGGTGCCCTACCTGCACGGCATGCTGGCCTTTGGCTGGGAGCAATGCCACCGCCTGCCAGAGGCCGAGGCCGCCGCACGCCACGCCATCACCCTGTGCCGCAAGGAGCCCTGGGCCCACCACGCCCTGGCCCACGTCATGCTGACCCAGGGCCGCATCCACGAAGGTACCGACTTCTTGGCCAGCGTGAGCGACACCTGGACCGACCTGAACTCCTTCATGGTCACGCACAACTGGTGGCACCAGGCGCTGTTTTTTCTGGAGCAAGACCGGCACGCCGAGGTGCTGGCGCTCTACGACCGCCAGGTCTGGGGCGTGGTCAAGGAATACACCCAGGACCAGATCAACGCCGTGTCACTGCTCGCCCGGCTGGAGCTGGCGGGCGTGGACGTGGGCGACCGCTGGGCCGACGTGGCCGACCACCTGGCGCTGCGTCTGGCCGACCACGTGCTGCCCTTCCTGGACCTGCAATACCTGTACGGCCTGGCCCGCGCCGGGCGCCTGGAGGCCGCACGCACACTGCAACACCACATCGCAGCCCATGCCGCCACCCGCACAGAGGCGCATGAGCGCACCGTGTGGCAGCAGGTGTGCGTGCCTGCCGCCCACGGCCTGCTGGCGCATGCGCAGGGCGACTGGGCGACCGCTGTGGAGAAGCTAGGCGTGGCCCTGCCCCGGCTGGTGGAGATTGGCGGCAGCCACGCGCAGCGGGATCTGTTTCACCAGATCTGGCTGGATGCGCTGCAGCGTAATGGGCAGTGGGCGGCAGTGCAGAACGTGTTGCAGCCGATGGTGAATGGGCAGCCGGAGTCGGCGAGGCTGGCGCGGCAGGTGGGGGTGGTGAATGAGATGTTGGCTTTACAGGGACAGTAAAGCCATGCGACTTGCTGATACTTCCGTGCGCCTCTACCGCAAGCGAGATTTGGCAGTTGCGGTACGGCTTCACAGTTACCTGATGATCCATTGCAAAGGTAGCCGGGGCTTCAGCTTACCCGCTCACCTCAATCAATTTGACTGCGCCATAACGTTCGAAGATGGTCAAAAGGTCCTATTGGATGACTACTCGTATACAGACAGCTGCCTGCACCGAATGGATCACATGATTCATGAACTGTGGGCATCGGGCCGATCCAACATGGCATCACTTCAAGATGGCGCGGCTCAACTACAGATCGAATACCGTTTGTTTTCACATCCAGGCCAGGGCGATGCAGAGCGAATCGAGCTTGTCGTGCCGGTTCTTGCGCGCGGCACTCGCGCCCAACGTTGGGCAAAAAGACCTGCCGTAATTGCGGGCTAACCCCACTTCGCCCCAATACGCCAAAAGCCCCTCTTAGCGCCGCTTGGCACTCACCGCACCACCAGCTTCGTCTGGTCATACACCGGCTGCGCAGGCAAATCCGCCAGGTGCCGCACGTCGGCCCAGTCCAGCACCTCCACCGCTTCTCCGCTCACCCGCACGCGGTTGAGCCCCGCGTTGGGGATGTCGCTCTGGCGCGGGCCGTCCAGCCCCGTGCCACGTGCAGTGCGCCAGATCATGTCGAGCACGCCGCCATGGGTGACCACCATCACGTTCTGGCCTTTGTGCTGCTGGGCGATGCGGTAGACGGCGTCCATCACGCGGGCGTGGAACTGGCGGGTGGTTTCGCCGCCGGGCATGCCGTAGTCGGCTTCGAAGCGCAGCCACTGGTTCCAGGCGTCGGCGTGTTGCTGCTTGACGTCATCCACGCGCTTGCCGTCCACCACGCCAAAGTTTTGCTCGCGCAGGGCGCTGTCGGTCAGGGTGTCGATGCGGGCCTGAGGGAACAGCACCTGCAGGCTGGGCGAGGCGGTCTGCTGGGTGCGGATAAGGTCGCTGCAGACAAGGTGGTGCACCACGGGGCGCTCTGCGGCCAGGCGCTCGGCCAGGCGGCGGGCCTGTTCGTGGCCGGTGGCGTTGAGGGGCACATCCACATGGCCCTGAAAGCGCAGTTCGCGGTTCCAGTCGGTCTCGCCGTGGCGGATCAGGATCAATTCAGTCATGCGTACCATTATCGAATGCACACACACGATTGCAATGTTTTTTGGCCGCTACCGCCCGTCCAGTAAGCCTTAACAGCTATTATTTTTATAACAAAACAACGCAGAGACCCTCTGCACGAATCGAGCGGCAAGTGAGCGCTGCGGATCGGGATGGACTGCAAGGCGCAAAACGCAGCAATAGCCGCAGCTATTGCGAGTGTTTGCAACGCCGCAGACCGCGCGAGCCCGCAGATGCACACGGCGCGGTGATTCGTGCAGAGGGCCCCTACGCACTACCGCATGGGCACGACCAGCACCTTGCGGCGCGGCTGGCAGCCAGGGCCTTCGTAGGCGGCGCTGTCCTGTTCCCAGCCCGGGCCGGGCGCGGTTTGCGCGCACACACGCTGGCCGTCGACCAGGCTGCGCCAGTAGTACCAAGGCGCGGGGGCGGCCTGCAGCAGCAGCGGGGCCAGCAAGACGACCAGCGCGAACAGCGCGCACGAAAGGCGGGGGGCGAAAGGCATGGGCAAACAAAGCATCCAACGTGTCCCGCCTATGCTACGCAGCCTACGGTGGGCCGATGCCCGGAAAAGCGGCGGAATCGTCGGTCAGGGCCTGTCAGCCGTGACGATCCAGCCTTCCAGCGGGTCCAGCCCCTGTGGCAGGCCATAGAGAGCATCACCCTGGGCATGGCGCTGCTCGGCCCAGGCGGCTTGCAGCAGGCACAGCACGGCGTCCAGGCTGTCGCCGCTGGCGTCCTGCACCAGCGCATCGCGCTGGGCGTGGCTGAGCTTGAGGCGCAGGCCCAGGCGGGTCTGGCCCAGCTCCAGCGCGTTGATGAGATCCTTGCGGGCGATGAGCCGCTCGGGCGTGTGCTTGGCGCGGTCGTCGCTTTTGTAGCTGCGGCGCCCCAGCACCTCGCGCGCGAGCAGGCCGGGGTAGGCCTCCAGCGCCACGCGGTGCGGGTCGCCCGCGCGCAGGCCGGGCAGGTGCACGCCCGCGTCCAGCAGCAGCGGCAGGCCTGCGTGCAGCATGTAGGCCACGGGCGGGTTCACCCATTTCATCGACGGACTGGAGCCTGCGGGCCCGTCGGTGGCGCGGTGGGCAAACTTGCCGCCCACGGGGCGGGCATCGCAGAACGCCGCAAACTGCGCGCGGATCTGCGCGCGGCCGAGGTGGCGGTAGTGCTGCATGCAGGCGTGCCAGTCGGTGGGCCAGCCCAGGGCCTGCACCAGCTCGCGCGGCAGGCCAAAGGGCAAATCGAACCCGCCCACCCAGTCGCCGGGCTGGGCCAGCCACTGGCCAAAGGCGGCCAGCGTGTCAAAC
>DATLGV010000186.1:0-13500 GCA_035540275.1 Acidovorax sp.
GGGCTGCGCGGGCCGAGGCGGTGCTGAGGGTGCTGGCCTGGCCGGGCTATGCCGACCCGGACTTTGTGGCGGCGTTCGAGAGGCGCCATGGGGTCAAGGTCGAGATCACCACCGTGGCGTCGGACGATGTCTTGCGCGCCAAGATGGAGAGCACCGAGGGGCCGGGGTTCGACCTGGTGGCTGCCAACACGGCAGAAATTGCGCGGCTCATCCTGCATGACAAGCTTGCACCGTTGCCTCTGGGCAACATTCGCAATACCGCGGGGCAGTTGCCCCGGTTTCGGCAGTTGCACACCATCTCGGGCATTGGCTGGCGGGGCGAGGTCTATGCCATGCCCTTCACCTACTCCGAGATGGGGCTGGTGTACGACCGCCAGCAATTCAGCACGCCTCCGCAGTCGATCGCTGTGCTGTGGGACCCGCGCTGGCAGGGCAAGGTGCTGATGTTTGACGGCAGCAGCCACGGTTTTTCGCTGGCGGCCATGCGCCGCGGCCTGCCGCCGTTTCGCATCGACCCCGACCGCTTCAGCCCCCTGGCCAAGGACCTGGTCGCCCTGCGGCGCAACGTGCGGTCGTTCTACAGCCTGCCGGAGGAGTCGGTGGAGCTGTTTCGCAAGCACAAGGTGGCGGTGATGCATGCCAACTACGGCCAGCAGCAGCTCAAGCAGCTGCGCGATGCGGGCCTGGATGTGGGCTATGTGGTGCCCAAGGAGGGCGCGCTGGCCTGGCTGGACTGCTGGGCCATCACCCGCCGGTCCACCCAGGTGGCTTTGGCCGCCGAGTGGATCAACTACATGCTCGACCCGGCCGTGAGCCGCGAGTTCACGCGGCGCCAGGGCCTGGCCAACACCCTGGACGAGCCGCCTGCGCTGGCGGGCGGTGCGCCCATGGGCCCCATCGTGTGGCTGGAGCCGGTGGAGGACGAATCCCTGCGCGCACGGCTGTGGCAGCGCATCGTGTCGGGCGACCGACCCAACCGGTTCTGAGTGATGATGCGCATGCAATGGAGCATCGCACTGAGGCTGGGGGTCCTGCTGGCCTCCTTCAGCGTATTCGCGGCCATTCTGGCGGGCTATTACACCTTTGATTCGAGCCGCGAACGCCTGCAGGGGCGGGCCGAACGCTCGCTGCTGGCCACCACGCAGGTGCTGGCGCGTCACATGCAGGCAGGCTTTGGCACGGTGGCGCGCGACACGGCCTTTCTGGCCGATGCCGCCGCCGTCGAGCAAGACCCGGGGCGGCTGGCAGACCTGTTCAAGGCCAACCTGCAGGCCCACCCCGCGTACTTGCAGATCCGCTTCATCAGCGCGAAGGACTATGGGCTGGAACTGGTGCGCATCGACCGCCAGGGCGACAGGCTGGTGCGCGTGCGCGACGACCTGCTGCAGGAGAAGTCGCACTTTCCGTTCGTATTCGAGGCCCTCGGCCTGCCCGACGGCGAGGTGTATGTGTCCGAGTTCGGCATCAACCACGAAGACACCGCGCAGGACGCCACCGTGCCCGTGTTCAGCATGGCGTCGCCCGTGCTGCAGGCGGGCCAGGTGCGGGGCGTGGTGGTGGTGCGTGTGGCGGCGGCGCCGTTTCTGCACAACTTCAACGCCGCGCTGCCCACCCCCTACGGGTTTTATCTGGGCAACCGCTGGGGCGACTTTCTGGTGCACCCGGACGCCACGCAGACCTTTGGCTTTGACCGGGGCCAGCGTATCCTGATCCAGGAGTCGTTCCCGCAGGTGGCGGCGCTGGTCGATGGGCGTGCCGAGGAGGCGGTGCTGAGCCAGTCCGGCACCGACGACGAAGAGGCGCGCGTGTTCGCGTTTGTGCGCATGCCCTTTGGCAAGGAAGATGACGGGCGATTCATGGTGGTGGGGCTCTCGCAGCCGCTGGCCGTGGTGCAGGGCGAGGTGCTGGACCTGGGGCGCAGCATCCTCAAGATCCTGCTGGTGCTCAGTGTGGTGGGCGTGGCCCTGGCGGCCGGGGTGTCGCGCCTGGTGACCCAGCCGCTGCAGGCCATGGTGAAGGCGGCGCAGGCGTTTTCGCGCGGTGAAGCGCATGGCGCGCTGCCGGTGCACCGGGGCGACGAGGTGGGCGAGCTGGCCCGCAGCTTCCAGGACATGGAGCAGCAGATCAGCCGCCAGCTGGCCGAGCTGAACCTGAGCCGCGACGCCATGGCCCACCTGGCGCACCACGACGCACTCACCGGCCTGCCCAACCGCCGCATGTTCGAGCAGCGCCTGGCGCAGGTGCTGGAGCTGTCGCGGCGCACGGGCCGCAACTGTGCCCTGCTGTTCGTGGACCTGGACGACTTCAAGGCCATCAACGATACGCATGGGCATGCGGTGGGCGACCGGGTGCTGCAGGCCGTGGCCCGCACCATCGTGGGCGCCGTGCGGCAGGTGGATACGGTGGCCCGTATGGCGGGGGACGAGTTCACGGTGCTCTGCGAAAACGTGGATTCCGAAGAGGCCGCGCTGCAGATCGTGACCAAGCTGCAGCACGCGTTCGAGCCGCCGCTGGACATTGACGGCGAACCCCTGGCCGTGCGCGCCAGCATCGGCCTGAGCCTGTTCCCCCGCGACGCGCAGGATGCGCGCACACTCATGGCCAGCGCCGACGCGGCCATGTACCGCATCAAGCAAGGCCACAAGCGCAGGTTGTGAGGCCGCGCGCTGCTGCCCACCTTGCCCACGTGCCGGCCTGTGTTGCTTTCGTGTCAGCCTGCGGCGCTAGGCTGTGTGTTGTTCACCTTCTTGCACTGACCCATGACCTCCATCTTTGACCAGCACCTGCCCCGCAACGAAGCCAACTTTGCCGCCCTGTCGCCCCTGTCGTTCATCGAACGCACGGCCGAGGTCTACCCGGACCGCCTGGCCATCGTGTACGGCGAGCTGCGCCAGACCTGGGCCCAGACCTACGCACGCTGCCGCCAGCTGGCCAGCGCGCTGACCCAGGCGGGCATCGGCAAGAACGACACCGTGGCCGTGATGCTGCCCAACACGCCCCCGATGGTGGAGGCGCACTTTGGCGTGCCCATGGCAGGTGCCGTGCTCAACACCCTCAACACCCGGCTGGACCCCGAGGCCATCGCCTTCATGCTCGACCATGGTGAGGCCAAGGCCGTGATCGTGGACCCGGAATTCAGCGGCACCATGGCCAAGGCGCTGGCCTTGCGCACCGCCACCACGCCTCTGCGCGTGATCGAGGTGCAGGACGCCCTCTACGGCCCCGCCGTGCAAAGCCTGGGCGGCACCGACTACGAAGCCTTTGTGGCCAGCGGCGACGCCAGCTTTGCCTGGGGCCTGCCCGCCGACGAGTGGGATGCGATTGCGCTCAACTACACATCCGGCACCACCGGCAACCCCAAGGGCGTGGTCTACCACCACCGGGGCGCCGCCACCAACGCCATCAGCAACGTGCTGGAGTGGGACATGCCCAAGCACGCGGTGTACCTGTGGACCTTGCCGATGTTCCACTGCAACGGCTGGTGCTTTCCGTGGACCATTGCGGCGCGCGCGGGCGTCAACGTGTGCCTGCGCCGGGTGGATGCGCAGGCCATCTTCGACGCCATCCGCAATCACGGCGTCACGCACTACTGCGGCGCGCCCATCGTGCACGGCCTGCTGGTGAATGCGCCCGATGCCATGAAGGCGGGCGTTCCTGCAGGCGTCAAGGCCATGGTGGCAGGCGCAGCACCACCGGCGTCGATGATCGAAGGCATGGAAAAAATGGGGTTTGACCTGACCCATGTGTACGGCCTGACCGAGGTGTACGGCCCCGCCACCGTGTGCGCCAAGCACGAGGCCTGGGATGCGCTCGACATTGGCGAGCGCGCCCGCCTCAACGCCCGCCAGGGCGTGCGCTACCACCTGGAGCGCGATGTGCGCGTGCTCGACCCCGAGACCATGCTGCCGGTGCCGCTGGACGGTGAAACGATGGGCGAGATCATGTTCAAGGGCAACATCGCCATGAAGGGCTACCTGAAGAACCCCAAGGCCACCGACGAAGCCTTTGCGGGCGGCTGGTTCCACAGCGGCGACCTGGCCGTGCAGTACCCCGACGGCTACATCAAGATCAAGGACCGCAGCAAGGACATCATCATCTCGGGCGGCGAGAACATCTCGTCCATCGAAGTGGAAGACGTACTCTACCGCCACCCCGACGTGCTGGCCGCCGCCGTGGTCGCCAAGCCCGACCCCAAGTGGGGCGAGACACCCTGCGCGTTTGTCGAGCTGAAGGCCGGCGCCCTGGCCACGCCCGAAGACATCGTGGCGCACTGCAAGAAGCACCTGGCCGGCTTCAAGGTGCCCCGCGCCGTGGTGTTTGGCGAACTGCCCAAGACCAGCACCGGCAAGATCCAGAAGTTCGAGCTGCGCAAGCAGGCAGGCTCGGCAGCGGCCATTGACGTGTAAAGCCTGCCGCAGCGCATGGGGGCGATGGGTTCGGCATCACCCCGGAACGCTCGTGCTGAGGTCCCGTGCAAGCTGTCTCGATTCATGGACAGAACCATGCAAGCTTGTCGACGCACCGCGAGAGACCGAGGCACGGCCTGTGGTGGTGCCCGGTGCCGCAGAACGGGCCGCCCAGGCCACCATCCACTCGCCAAGTCGCAGGCATTCGGGGTGTCAGGCGCTCCAAGCCGCTACGGGGGGACGCTGGCGCAGCCTCTCATTCATGGGGCCTAGCGGGCTTGAGGACGAGGGGGCGCCCACGAAAGTGGCCGCTCAGTCAAAAACCACTTCGATACGCGTCCCCTGGCCCTGCGGATGATCGAGAATCCGCAGAGCAGCGCCATGCCGTGCCGCAATCTCCTTCGCAATGGGTAGTCCCAGACCGCAACCATCGCCCTGGCCTTCCTGGCCGCGGTAAAACCGCTCCAGTACCAGCAATCGCTCCGGCGGGGAAATACCGGGGCCATCGTCATCCACAGTCACCGCGACGGGCGAGGCCCGCAGTCCCAGTGTCACGAGACCGCCGGGGCGGCCATAGCGGATGGCGTTGTCCACCAAATTGCCAATCAATTCGCGCAGCAGTACCGGTGACCCCGCCACCCAGACACCATGGTCGGGCCCGTCGTAGCCCAGGTCCATGTGGCGCGCAATGGCGGCATCGGCCCAGCGTTCGAGTTCGTCTCGCACCAGTTCGGCCAGATCCACCGATGTCATGGGGATGGGCTGCCCAGAGCGCTCCGAACGGGCCAATGTCAGCAATTGGTGGGTGATGTGGCGCGCACGTGTCACGGCCGTGAGGATGTGCGTGAGTGCTTCGACCCGCCGGGTTTCGTCAGACTCGCGCAGCGCACGCTCGGTTTGCACCTGCAGAGTCGTGAGCGGCGTACGCAATTGATGGGCCGCGTTGGCGATGAAGCGTCGCTGGGCATCCTGTGAGTCCGCCACTCTTGCGATCAACTGATCCAGAGCGTTCAACAAGGGTTCGAGCTCCTTGGGGACTCCCTCTACATTGTCAAGGGGCACCAATTGCTGCGGCTCGTAACGATCGAGACTGCGCGTAAAACGCTCGATGACTCGAAGCCCAGAGACCACGGCAAGCCAGATAACAACACCTGTCAGCGTCAACACAATCGCCAGCAATGGCACGGCGTAGCGCAGGATCTCTTCAATGATGGATTCATGCTTGCGCTTGGTTTGCGCCACCTGGATGAGGAATTCGTCGTGGGGATATTTCAATCGCACCGCCACGATGCGAACCTGGCGCGGGCCGATTCTGCTGTCGTAGAAGAGGGGCGTGTTCAGGGCCAGATCGCGCGGCGGCTGTGGAAAATCAGCGTTGTGCAACAACACCCCATGCTTGAGTGAAAGCACTTCTTCCGAGATTTCGTCGACGCTGTCAAACTCGAACATCTCCTTGGCCGCTTTGGGCATGTCGAGGATGGAGCGCTCGCCGTCGTGCGTGATCTGCTGGGCCAGCGTCATTGCCGAGTCGTAAAGCCAGCGGTCATAGACGACGGAGGCCACATGCTTGGCCAGCCAGATGGTACCGAGCGATCCCAGAATAAGCACCAGATACAAAGGACCCCACAGGCGCACGAGCAGGCGTCGGCGCAAGCTGAATTGCGCCGACTTATCCATGAGCTTGCTCGCGAGCCTGATGTTCCAGGCGGTATCCCAGCCCGCGCAGCACGCGAATACCGACGCCTGCACCCGCGTCCTCCAATTTGCGGCGCAGGCGGCTCACGAAGACTTCGATGGCCGAGGGATTGATGTCACCCGCCCAGGTGTAGAGCGACTCGATGATCTGCTGCTTGCTGACGATGCGGCCCTGCCTGCGCAGCAGCAACTCCAGCACCGCCAACTCGCGCGCTGTCAGTGTGATCTCGTGGCCGCGCACGGTGACTATGCGCGAAGCGGGATCGAGTGAAACATCGCCAAAAGCCAGTGTGGCGCTGGAGGCGGTACCCCGGCGCAGTAGCGCCCGAATACGAGCTTCCAACTCGCCCAGCGCGAAGGGCTTTGGGAGGTAGTCGTCGCCGCCGGCGTCCAGTCCGGCGATGCGATCCTGCAGATCGTCCCGGGCGGTGAGGATGAGCACCGGTGCCAAGACACCCAATGCGCGCAAACGGCGCAACACACTGATTCCATCCTCGTCCGGCAGGCCCAGATCGAGGATCAGCAACTCATAGGGGGTGACTCTGCAGGCATTGATGGCCGCCTGGCCGGTGTGCACGGCGTCTGCGGCGTAGTTGGATTGCGCCAGGCTGTTGATGAGGCCATTGGCCAGTTCCAGGTCGTCTTCGATCAAAAGCAGGCGCATGGCAGGCGTTCAGAAAGGTTCAAGAAAGGCTCGTGAGAGGTTGGGTCAAGGTTGGGTTGTTACATATTGGAACCAATCTCGCGGGGGAATGAAAACCCACGCGTATTGAAGCCGAAGTATGGAACCCCCATGACAACAAAGCCAATCATTCTTATTGCGCTGGTGCTTTATGCAAGCGCCAATCCCGCCTTTGCGCAGACGGCGTCCAGCGGCACGGCGCCCACCGTGCGGTTTGCCGCGCAGTCGCCCCAGCTCACGATGATCGAAACACAGCCCATCGTGGCCTCGCCGATACCTTTGGCGGATGCACTCGGCGCGCGCGTGGCGTATGACGAAGACCGCACCGTCAAGGTGGGCGTGGGTTTCACGGGGCGCATCGTCGCACTGAAGGTGGCCGCGGGCGATATGGTCAAGGCGGGACAGGTGCTGGCCGAGATCGACTCGCCCGACTTTGGCTCCGCCAACGCCGACCTGAGAAAAGCCCGCGCCGACGAGCACTTGAAGAAGCTCGTCGTAGAGCGCGCGCAGGAACTCGGCCCCGGGGAAGCCATTGCCGCCAAAGACCTGGAGGCCGCACAGGCCGAATATGCATCGGCCCAGGCGGAGGCCCAGCGCGCCGAGCAGCGGCTGAAAAACCTCAACCCGCGCGGCCTGCCGGTGCACGGCCAAATGATCAGCCTGACCACCCCGGTGGCGGGTGTGGTCACGCAGCGCACAGCCACGCTGGCGCAGGAGGTGCGGCCCGACCTGGATGCGCCCCTGTTCGTCGTCACCGACCCGAAGAAACTCTGGCTCCTGATCGACGTCCCGGAAAAGCTCCTGGGCTCTTTGAAGCGCGGCAGCCCTGTGCATGTGCAAAGTGACGCCTATCCGGACGAAGCCTTCAAGGCCCGCGTGGTGCAGTTGGGCCAGGTCATTGACCCCAACAGCCGCCGCGCCGTGGTGCGCGCGCAACTGGACAACCCCACAGGCCGGCTGCTGCCCGAGATGTTCGTGCGCGCCTCCATCCAGCAAGACAGCGGCATGGGCCTGCGCGTGCCCAACAAGGCGCTGGTGCAGAGCGGCGTACACACCTACGTCTATGTGCAAACGGCGCCCGGCGAATTTCAGCGCCGGCGGGTGGCGATTGCCCGCCGGGGCAACGAGTTCAGCTATGTGACCGAGGGCTTGGCCAGCGGCGAGAGTGTGGTCGCCAAGGGTGCGCTGCTGCTCGATGGCGAGATGAGCGCGCGCAAGACGGAGGCCCACAACGGCAGCACCGACGGCAACAGCAATGGCAACAGCAAGGGCGGTCCCAAATGATCGATCGCCTCATCGCCTTCGCGCTCACGCAGCGCGTCTTCGTCTTTGTCATGGTCGCCGCGCTGCTGGGCTTCGGCGGCTATGCACTCTCCAACCTGCCCATCGAGGCCTTCCCCGACGTGCAGGATGTGCAGGTGCGTGTCATCTCGCAGCAGGATGGGCAGGCGCCCGAGGACATGGAGCGCATGGTTACCCTGCCCATCGAGCGAGAGATGTCGGGTGTGCCCAAGCTGATAAACATCCGCTCGGTCACCATGACGGGCCTGTCCATCGTCACGCTCACCTTCGACGAGGACACCGACAACTACTTCGCCCGCCAGCAGGTGATGGAGAAGCTCGCCACAGTGGATCTGCCCAACGGCGTGAAGCCCGAATTGGCCCCGCTGTCTACCGCCGTGGGCGAGGTCTACCGCTACACCATCGAAGCGCCCGATCTGTCGGACGCGGAAATCCGCACCCTGCAGGACTGGACCATCCGCCCATACCTGCGCATGACGCCGGGCGTGGCCGACGTGGTGAGCTTCGGCGGCGCCATCAAGGAGTACCAGATCGAGGCCGACCCGATGGCCCTGCGCAAATACCAGGTCACGCTGGACGAGCTCAGCAAAGCGGTCGGAGCAGGCAACGGTAGCGCCGGGGGCAACCTGCTCAAGCAGGGCGATGCATCGCTGGTGGTGCGCACGGCGGGCTTGTATGCCAGCTTGGACGACATCCGCAGCGTGGTGATCGAGGCCCGCGAGGGCGGCCGCCCCATCACCGTGGGCGACGTGGCCCAGGTGCGCGAGGGCGAGCGCCCGCGCTTTGGCTATGTGGGCGCCGACCAGCGCGACTCCATCGTGCAGGGCATTGTGTCCATGGTCCGCGGGGGCAACCCGTCCAAGATCAATGCCGCACTCAAGGAGCGTATCGCACAATTGCAGCCGCGTCTGCCCGCAGGCGCGAAGATCGTTCCCATCTACGACCGCACTGAGCTGGTCAAGCACACCGTTACCACCGTCGCAGAGAACCTGGCTGTTGGCGCGGTGCTGGTCATGGCGGTGCTGGTGGTGTTTCTCTCCAGCTGGCGCGCGGCGCTGGTCGTCGCCACCATGATTCCGCTGTCGCTGCTGTTCGCCTTCATTCTGATGAACGCGCGCGGCGTGTCGGCCAACCTCATCTCCCTGGGCGCGGTGGACTTCGGCATCATCGTGGACAGCGCCGTGGTCATCGTCGAGGCGTTGATGGTGCGCATGAGCGCGCAGTCCCTGGCGGGTGCCAGCGCCTCCTCTGGCGCGGCGCGCGCGCAGCGCATGGGTATCCTGCAGCGCACCATGAGCGACATGGCGCATCCGGTGCTGTTCGCCAAGGCCATCATCATCCTGGCCTTCGTGCCCATCTTCACCTTCCAGCGCGTCGAAGGAAAAATCTTCACTCCTGTGGCGCTCACGCTCAGCTTCGCGCTGGCTGGGGCCATGCTGCTCACCTTCACCCTGGTGCCGGCGCTGCTGTCCCTGGTGGTGGAAAAGCGTCCCCTGGTCGAAAAGCACAAGCCCTGGCTGGAGTGGCTGCAGCACCGCTATGAGCAAGTGCTGGAATGGACCATGGGCCATACACGGACCATGGTGGCGCTGGCCCTGATCCCCATGGCTGCGGCCGCGCTGATGGTCCCGCGCATGGGCACGGAGTTCCTGCCCAAACTCGATGAAGGCAACATTTGGCTGACCATCACGCTGCCCACCTCCGCATCGCTCGAGACCACGAAGGAGGTGGAGCGCATCGTACGCGCCAAGCTGCTCGCATATCCTGAGGTGTCCAAGGTTGTCACCCAGGCCGGTCGGCCCGACGACGGCTCTGACCCCAAGGGCCCCAACAACCTCGAAAACCTGGTGGACCTGAAGCCGCGCAAGGAATGGCGCTTTGCCGACAAGGAGGCGCTGGTGGCGGACATGTCCAAAGCCCTCGCGGTCATTCCCGGTATCAACACCAACTTCTCGCAGGTGATCCAGGACAACGTGGAGGAGTCGCTGTCGGGATTCCGCGGCGAAATCGTGGCCCGCATCACGGGCAACAACCTCGACATCCTCGAAGAAAAAGCCGCCCAGGTGGTGGAGGTCATTCAGGGCATCCGCGGTGCCACCGACGTGGAGGCTACGCGTATTGGCGGACAAAGCGAAATCGTGGTCCATCCGGACCGCGCCCGCCTGGCACGTTACGGCCTGAAAGTGGAGGACGTGAACCAGCTGGTCGCTCAGGCCATGTCCGGAGCTGCAGTGAGCACCTTCTTCGAGGGCGACAAGCGCTTCGACGTGGTGGTGCGCGTCGCTGAGAAGGACCGCGGCAGCGCCGATGCCATCGCCGGCCTGCAATTGGCCCTGCCCGACACCAAGGTGGGCAACGGCCCCGGCACCATCGCGCTGGGGGACGTGGCCAGCATCGAAGTGCGCCAGGGCGCTTCGCGCATCTTGCGCGAAGCAGGCTCGCGGGCCGTCATCGTCAAGATGAATCTGCTGGGGCGGGACCAGGGTAGCTTCGTCAATGAGGCCCAGCGCGCCGTGGCCGATGCCGTGGCGCTGCCCGAAGGATATGAACTCACCTGGGGCGGGCAGTTCGAGAACTCGCAGCGCGCCGCCCAGCGCCTGATGGTCATCGTGCCGCTGACCTTGTTGCTCATCTTTTCGCTGCTGTTCTGGGCCTTCCGATCAATCCGCATGGCCACCCTCATCATCAGCATGGTGCCTTTCACAGGCATCGGTGGCCTGGCGGCCCTGGCCCTGGGGGGCTTGCACCTGTCGGTGTCCGCCGCCGTGGGCTTCATCGCCGTGGCGGGCATCTCGGTGCAGAACGGCGTCATCATGGCTGAAGAAGCCATGCGATTGATGCGCGACGAGGGCTTGGACGCACGGGCCGCCATCATCCGCGGTGCGGTGAGCCGCCTGCGGCCCATCCTCATGACCGCGCTCATGGCCGGTCTCGGTCTGTTACCCGCCGCACTGTCGACGGGCATCGGCAGCGAAACGCAGCGGCCCTTCGCCAGCGTCATCGTCGGCGGCATCTTCTCCGACGTCCTGTTCACTCTGCTGGTGCTGCCCATTGCCATGAAACTGTTCGGCAACTTTGATAAAAAGAAAGGGGCCCAGGAATGACCTGCCTCCCTCTGCGCCACAGCGCGATCTCCCTCGCGCTCATCGTGTTGCTGACGGGCTGTGCCGTCGGCCCCGACCACCAGCGTCCTCAACTGCCCGAAACCAAGGGCTACAGCCCCGGCATCTTGCCCGAAGTCATGCCTGCAGCGGATCAGCGCATCCTGCCCGGCCGTGATATCCAGGCCGACTGGTGGACGCTGTTCGAGTCGAAAGAGCTCAACGCGCTGATTGAAAAGGCCCTGGCCGCTCACCCCACCATCGAAGCCGCCCAGGCATCGCTGCAGGCGGCGCAAGCCAATGTGCTCGCCCAGCGCGGTTTCTTTTCGCCCACCGTGGGGGCAGGCTACCAAAGAACGCGCACCAAGATCGCCGCCAATCTGGGCGGTAATTCGCCCGGCCTGCAAGGTGATGGCAGCGTCATCTCCACGGGCGAGAGCGAGACAGAGCCGTTCGCCACGCCGGTGATCTACAACTTCCACACCGCGCAGCTCACCGTGGGCTACAACCTGGACGTCTTCGGCGGCCTGCGCCGCGAAGGCGAATCGCTGGAGGCTCTGGCCGAAGTTGAATACATGCAACTGCAAGCCGCGCGCATCACGCTGGCCACCAACATCGTCGCCGCTGCGATTGAAGGCGCCTCGCTGCGCCGCCAGCTACAGCTCACGCAGGAAACCATCACCGCCAACGAAGCCCTGGTGGAACTGGCCCGCCGTCAGCACAAAGCGGGCTACGCCTCACGCCTTGATTACGTCGTGCAGGAAAACGCCTTGGCCCAAGCACGCCAGACTTTGCCGCCGCTGCAAAGGCAGTTCGAGCAAAACCGAAACCTGCTGCGCCAGCTCGCTGGCAATCCACAGGATGCGGACGTTCACCTGTTTGAACTGGATGCGCTGCGCCTGCCGCAGGAACTGCCGCTATCCCTGCCTTCGCAACTGATCGAGCAGCGTCCCGACGTGCGTGCTGCCGAAGCGCAATTGCACGCTGCTACCGCCCAGGTGGGCGTGGCCCGCGCCGCGCGGCTGCCACAGTTCAACATCGCCGCCAACTGGGGCGGAGCGGCCAGCCACTTCAGCCAGATGTTCTGGAGCAGCGGCAAGTTCTTTGAGATCGGGGCGACCATCGCTGGCACCCTATTTGACGGAGGTACCTTGCGCTACCGTGAAAAATCGGCCCAGGCCACCATGCGTCAGGCCGCAGCACAGTACAAGACGACGGTGCTCACCGCCTACCAGAATGTGGCGGACGCCCTGCAGGCTGTCCACGCCGATGCCAAGGCGCTTGAGGCTGCAGCGCATGCTGAAGGAACGAGCAGGGAGGCTATGAACTTGACGCGCCGCCAGCACCAGCGCGGCTACCTGGACCGCCTGGCTCTCATCAAGGCTGAGCAGGACTGGCGGCAGGCGCGCCTGGCCCTGACCCAAGCGCAGGCGGTCCGGCTGGGTGACGCCGCGACGCTGTTCCAAGCCCTGGGGGGAGGCTGGTGGCAGCGCCCGGCTGAAGCTGATTCCATGCTTGCATCCAAACCATCCGTCAGTGACTAGTGTGGTGTCCGGGAAATCATTGGAGTTACTTCTGAGTTTGTCGATCCAAGGAGTTTCCGGCTAGGAGACTCCCCGACGGCCCACGCTGGACGCCCCGCCGCGAAGCTGCAGATCACAGACGCTGAGCGCGCAGAGCTCGAGGCGCGCTTGCGTGTGCGCAAGGCACCCGAGGACGAGAAATTGCGCATGCGCATCGTGCTGTGCTGCGCAGATGGGGCGCCAGAAGAGTCCGGTCTGATCCCTCTTTTTTATCCATGGCCATGCCCCGCTTGCCAGCCTGCGGGCGGCGCGGCACGATGCAGGCCATGACGCAAGCCGAGTCCCAGGACGCCGTGCCGCCCGGTGCGCCCCGGCCCGTGCCCACGCCCGGCGCGCTGCGGGCCTCCATCACGCAGGGCAGCCTCGACGGCGAAACCTACGACCGCGAGCTGCCCGTGCGCCGGCAGGCCACGCTCTGCTGAACCGAGTTTGCGAAACGAAAAGAAAAGGCAGACCGATGGACAACGTGTGGTGGGTGGTGATGCTGGGCGCGGCTGCGGCAGGCTTTGTGCAAGGGCTGTCGGGCTTTGGCTTCAGCATGGTGGCCATGTCGGTCTGGGCCTGGGCGCTGGAGCCGCGCCTGGCCGCCGTGCTGGCCGTGTGCGGCGCACTCACCGGGCAGGTCGTGGCGGCCGCCACGGTGCGGCGCGGCTTTGACAAGGCCCGCCTTTTGCCCTTCGTGCTGGGCGGCCTCGCGGGCATCCCGCTGGGCGTGGCCCTGTTGCCCCGGC
>DATLGV010000187.1:0-1679 GCA_035540275.1 Acidovorax sp.
CCTGAACGCCCTGCACATCGAGCTGGGTGCCCGCATGGTGCCTTTTGCCGGCTATTCGATGCCCGTGCAGTACCCCGCAGGCCTGATGGCCGAGCATGTGCACACCCGCACCGCTGCCGGTCTGTTCGACGTGTCGCACATGGGCCAGCTCAAGCTCATCGGCGCAGATGCGGCCGCGGCGTTTGAAACCCTGATGCCCGTGGACGTGGTCGACCTGCCCGTGGGCAAGCAGCGCTACGGCCTGCTGCTGACCGACGAAGGCACCATCATTGACGACCTGATGTTCTTCAACCAGGGCGTGGTGGATGGTGAACCCACGCTGTTCGTCATCGTCAACGGGGCCTGCAAGGTGGGCGACATTGCCCATATCCAGGCCCGCATCGGCCAGCGCTGCAAGGTCGTGCCCATGCCCGACCACGCCCTGCTCGCGCTGCAGGGCCCTCAGGCCGCCACCGCCCTCGCCCGCCTCGCGCCCGGTGTCGAAAAGCTGGTGTTCATGACCGGCGGCGCATTCAGCATCGCTGGCTGCGACTGCTTCGTGACCCGCAGCGGCTACACCGGCGAAGACGGCTTTGAAATCTCGGTGCCCGCCGCGCAGGCCGACACCCTGGCCCGCGCCCTGCTGGCCCAGCCTGAAGTCAAGCCCATCGGCCTGGGCGCGCGCAACTCGCTGCGCCTCGAAGCCGGCCTGTGCCTGTACGGCAACGACATCGACACCACCACCACGCCGCCCGAAGCCGCGCTCAACTGGGCCATCCAGAAAGTGCGCCGCACCGGTGGCGCGCGTGCGGGTGGCTTCCCAGGTGCCGACAAGGTGCTCGCACAGATCGACAACCCCGCCAGCCTGCCCCGCAAGCGCGTGGGCCTGGTGGCGCTGGAGCGGGTGCCGGTGCGCGAACACACCGAACTGCAAAGCACGGACGGCCAGAAGATCGGCGAAGTCACCAGTGGGCTGCTGGGCCCCACGGTGAACGAACCAGTGGCCATGGGCTACGTCACGCCCGACTTTGCAGCCATCGGCACCCGCGTCAACGCCATCGTGCGCGGCAAGCCGGTGCCCATGGAAGTGCGCGCCATGCCTTTTGTGCCCGCCAATTACTACCGCGGCTGATTTCGCCAGGCGCAGCGACCGGGCTGCGCCTGCACCCGCTTACATTGCAGATTCCTTTACTTTTTTCCTTTGCTTGAGGAGCTTCCCATGACGATCAAATTCTCCAAAGACCACGAGTGGATCAACGCCGCTGATGCCAATGCCTCGGTGGTGGGCATCACCGTCCATGCGCAGGACGCGCTGGGCGACGTGGTGTTTGTGGACCTGCCCGAAGTGGGCAAGAGCTTTGCCCAGGGCGATGTGGCTGGTGTGGTCGAATCCGTGAAGGCCGCCGCCGATGTGTACATGCCCGTCTCCGGCGAAGTGGTGGAAGTGAACGAAGCCCTGCGTGCCGACCCGTCGCTCGCCAACAGCGACCCGCTGGGCGCAGGCTGGTTTTTCAAGGTCAAGCTGGCCGATGCGGGCCAGCTGGCTGAGCTGATGGACGAAACCACCTACACCGAGTTCGCCAAGAACGCCTGATCCCCATCGACTCAAAGGGCATGGCGCCGGGCCATGCCCGGCCCGCCGCCCTGCCGCGTGCGAGCTCCTTCCCCGGCACCGCCCCCAACCCGCTGCGACCTACGAG
>DATLGV010000188.1:0-2317 GCA_035540275.1 Acidovorax sp.
GTGCGCGCGGCAAAGGTGTCGCAAGCCCTGACGCTGCCGCTCTGCAAGCCATTGCTGAACCAGCGCTGCCGCTGCGCACTGGTGCCGTGCGTGAAGCTCTCGGGCACCACCGCCCCGCCGTTGGCACGTTGCAGCGCGTCGTCGCCGATCTTGGCGGCGGCGTTCATCGCCTCTTCCACATCGCCCTGCTCCAGGATCTGGCGGGCCTTCTGGGCGTGGTGCGCCCACACTCCGGCAAAGCAGTCGGCCTGCAGTTCCAGCCGCACCGACAGCGCGTTGTATTCGACCTTGCTCACGCGGCCCCGCATCTGGTCCACCTTGGCGCTGATGCCCAGCTGGTTCTGCACGTGGTGGCCCACCTCGTGGGCGATCACGTAGGCCTGGGCAAAGTCGCCCGGGGCGCCCAGCCTGTTCTTGAGGGTTTCGTAAAAACCCAGGTCGATGTAGACCTTCTGGTCGGCCGGGCAGTAGAACGGGCCCATGGCCGCCTGCCCCGTGCCGCAGGCCGTGGGCGTTGCGCCCCGGAACAGCACCAGGCGCGGGTCCTGGTAGCGCCCGCCGCCCTGGCGGAACACCTCGGCCCACACGTCTTCGGTGTCGGCCAGCACCGTGGACACAAAGCGCGCCATGGTGTCGTCGGCCGGTGGACGATGGGCCGGTGCATGGGGTTGCGTCTGTACCTGGGGCGCAGGGCCGCCGCCGCTGAGCAGGCCCAGGAGGGTCAGGGGGTTAATGCCCAGCACCCAGCCGCCCAGCAACGCGATCACGAGGGTGCCAATGCCAATGCTGCGCCCGCCAAACACCGGCAATCCGCCGCCACCGTCGTCGTCGCGGCGGTCTTCCACATTGTCGGATTCGCGATTGCCTTCCCATCTCATGGTGTCTCTCCAGCGCCCTCCAGGTGGGGCGACCCAGCCTGCATGTTACGCGCGGTGCCGCCCGGACGTGGACGATTTACGATGTGTTCCAACCCACTTTGGCACGCCTTTCCTGACACCCATGGCACCGGACACTCTCCACAGCGCGCCCCAGGCCGGCCCGGCCATCCTGCTGACCGGTTTTGACCCGTTTGGCGGCGGCGCACATAACCCCAGCTGGCTGATTGCGGAAGCGCTGCACGGCCAGCGCATTGCAGGGCACCAGGTGGTGGCCGCGCAATTGCCCACGGTGTTCGGGCAGTCGGTGGTGCGGCTGCAATCGCTGGTGCAGGCCCACCAGCCCGCCCTCACGCTGTGCCTGGGCCTGGCAGGCGGGCGGGCGGCGCTGTCCATCGAGCGCATCGGCATCAACATCAACGACGCGCGCATCCCCGACAACTGCGGCGCCCAGCCCATCGACACCCCCGTGCAGGCGGGCGGGCCCGCGGCCTACTTTGCCAGCCTGCCCATCAAGGCCATGCTGCGTGCCGTGCAGCGTGCAGGCGTGCCCTGCGAGGTATCGCAGACCGCCGGCACCTTTGTCTGCAACCATGTGCTGTACGGGCTGATGCACTTGCTGGCGCAGGGTACCGCCCCCCAGGGAGCGCGTGGCGGCTTTGTGCATGTGCCCTGGCTCAGCGGCCAGGGCGAGCCCCACCTGCCGCTGCGTGACATGGTGCGCGGCATCCATGCCGCCCTGTGGGCTGCGGTGCTGGCGCCGCAGGACATTGCGCTGCAGGCAGGGGCCACGCATTGATGGGCAACCGCGCCATGGCCGATCTGAGCCGGCGCCGCCTGACCCCGCGGCTTGGGGCCCGGCATTGGTGAGGGGTTCTCCGCTCCCAAGCCGGCAGCACGCTGTGTAAAGTCCGCGCATGCCAATGTCCCCCTCTTTCGCATCCCCTGGCGTGCTGGACGCAGCCGCCACCGCCGCGCGGCTGCCCTGGTCCGAACTGGCCGATGAAATAGCCGCCTTGCTGCAGGACCGCACCGTGGTGGTGCCCCAGCGGGGCGTGCTGCCACTGGCTCAGGGCGGCAGCCTGTTTGTGATGCCAGCCACGGACCGCACGGTGGCCATGGCCAAGCTCATCACCTTCACGCCGGGCAACGCAGGCACGGGCCGTCCGTCCATTCAGGGTGACGTGGTGGTGTTTGACATCGCCACGGGCGAGCGCCGGCTGGTGCTGGACGGCCCCACGGTCACCGCACGGCGCACCGCCGCTGTCTCGCTGCTGGCAGCCCGACACCTGGCGCAGGTGCCGCAAGGCCCCTTGCTCATCGTAGGTGCAGGGGTGCAGGGCCTGGCCCATGCCGAGGCCTTCATCCACGGACTGGGCGTGCGCGAGGTGTGGATTGCCTCGCGCACGCCCAGTCCGTGGATGAAGGCCTCGGCATGGGCC
>DATLGV010000189.1:0-3519 GCA_035540275.1 Acidovorax sp.
ATCGGGCACGGTGGCGCCCGACAGTGCCTTGATCAGGCTGGACTTGCCTGCGCCGTTGTCGCCTATCACGGCGAGGATTTCGCCCGCGCGCAGTTCAAAGTCGGCACCATCCAGCGCGGTGACTTGCCCGTAGCGCTTGACCAGGCCCTTGGCCTGCATGACCAGCGGGGCGTTCGTTGTGAGGGTGGTTGCCTGGGTCGTCGTGGGTGTGGAGTTGTTCATGATCAACGCACTCCTTTGCGCGAGAGTTGGTCGGTGGCCACGGCCAGGATCACGAGGACGCCGGTGACCAGAATCTGATAGACCGAGGACACGCCCATGAGCGTGAGCCCGTTGCGGAACACGCCCACGATGAGCGCCCCCACCAGCGTGCCCAGCACCACGCCGCGACCGCCAAACAGGCTGGTGCCGCCCAGCACCACGGCGCTGATGGCGTCGAGGTTTTCGGTCTGGCCCGCGTTCGGGTCGCCCGCGCCAGTGCGCGCCACCGACAGCAGCGATGCGATGCCGTAGAACAGGCCCGCCAGCACGTACACGCCCAGCAGCACCTTGTCGGTGGCAATGCCGGTGAGGCGCGTGGCCTCGGGGCTGTTGCCCACGGCGTACACGTGGCGGCCGGGCGCGGTCTCGCGCAGCGCAAACCAGGTGACGAGGTACAGCGCCAGCATCAGCACCGCTCCATAGACAATGGCCGTCTCGCCCAGCTGGAAGGTGTTTCCCAGGAAGGTCATGCCTGCGGGAATGTCGGTGATGGTTTGCGCGCCCGAGTACAGCTGCGTGGCGGCAAACGCGATGTTGAGCGTGCCCAGGGTGACGATGAAAGGCGGCAGCTTGATCTTGGTGACCAAGAGGCCATTGACCAGGCCGAACAGCATGGTCACCGCCATGCCGCAGGCAATGGCCACGGGGGCCGAGAGGCCGTAGTCCGCCGCCATCTTGGTCATCACGATGCCGCCCAGCGCCATCACCATGCCGCACGACAGATCAATGCCCGCCGTGAGGATGACCAGCGTCTGGCCGATGGCGATCACGGCCACGACCATGACCTGCTGCAGGATCAGCGCGAAGTTCTGCGCCGACAGAAAGCGCTCGCTCTGCGTGGCAAAAAAGGCGCACGCCAGGATCAGCGCGATGAACGGCCCCAGCGTGGCCAGAGGCGGTAGTTTGGAAGCGGTCGAGGACATGGCGGCTCCGTGTGGGTGGACAAAAGGGGCGCTCAGGCAGGTCTGTTGCGGGGTGCCTGGCGCCAGGTCATCAGAGGCGGTTTATTGAGAGCGGTAACAAAACCCAGCGTAGCGGTTCTGGCTAGACGCCGCGTCGCAGGCAGTACGAGCAGTACGAGCAGTACGACAAGACGCGGTAACGACGCCAGAAGGGTTTTGTTAGCTGCTCTTGGCGCCCCAGCACAGGTCGGTGCCGGTTTTTACATCCTTGCTGTCCACGCCCGCCATGGGTGTGGCGGCGATCAGCGTCACGCCGGTGTCGGTGTAGCCGCTGACTTTCTTGCCGGTCTTGGCGTATTCCACGCCCGCCGCCACGCCCATGGCCGCCATGCGCAACGGGTACTGCTGGCTGGTGGCGGCGATGACGCCCCGGCCCACGTCGGCAATGCCCGCGCAGCCGCCGTCCACCGAGACGATGAGCACGTTCTTCTCCTTGCCTGCGGCCTTGAGCGCGTTGTAGGCACCGGCGGCGGCGGGCTCGTTGATGGTGTAGACGATGTTGATGTCGGGGTTCTTCTGCAGGCAGTTTTCCATGCCGGTCTGGCCCTTGGCGCGGTCGCCAAAGCTGTCGGCCATGCAGACCACTTCGGCGGGGCGCGACAGCTCGTTGCTCTTGGCATCGTTGGCCTGCAGGCCAAAGCCCTTCAGAAAGCCGTTGTGCCGCTGCGCACCCACCGGGTGGCCGGGGAACAGGTCCAGCGTGGCGATCACGGGCTTCTTGCCCGCTGCGGCGGCCTTGGCGTACTGGCCGATCAGCTCGCCCGCCTTGTAGTTGTCGGTGGCAAACAGCGCATCCGTCGCGTCCGCCGGCTCGGTGGGGCTGTCCAGCGCAATCACCATCACGCCGCGCGCCTGCGCCTTCTTGATGGCGGGCACGATGGCCTTGGCGTCGCTGGGCGTGATGAGGATGGTCTTGGCGCCCGCGGCGATCAGGTTCTCCATGGCGGTGACCTGGCCCGCGTTGTCGCCGTCGGTCTTGCCTGCCGCCGACACCAGCTTGGCGCCCAGCTTTTTGGCCTCGGCCGTGGCGCCCTCCTTCATTTTCACGAAGAAGGGGTTGGTCTCGGTCTTGGTGATGAGGCCGATGACGGGCTCGGATGTCTGTGCCTGGGCCAGGCCACAGGCCAGGGCGCCGGTGAGGGCAAGGGCAGAAAGCGCGAAGGCGGGGGTGCGTTGCATGGCGTTGTCTCCGGGTATTGGGATGGCAGATTCCTGTCGGCCCCGTGCTGCGCGGCTGGCAGGTGAACCACTCTTGTCGGGTGGATGGGATCGAACTATAGTGGCCGACAACTTAATAAATCAAGTGGATTTACTTATGGTTTTCCCTATCCAAACCTCCGACTCCACCCCCGCCCGCAGGACGCAGCCGCTGCAGGTGGCCACAGCGGGTGAGGCCTTGTTTGACCTGATCGAGGAGCCCGATGGCCGCCTCAAGCCCTGCGCGGGCGGCGCTGTCTACAACCTCACGCGGGCGCTGGGCCTGCAGGGCGTGGGCACGCTGTACCTCAACCCGCTGTCGGGCGACATGCTGGGGCGGCAACTGGCGCGCGGGCTGCACGATGCGGGCGTGGCCCTGGCAGCGCCCGCGCCAGTGCGTGCGCCCAGTGCGCTGGCGCTGGCCGCGCTGGACGCCGAGGGCAAGGCCAGCTACAGCTTCTACCGCGACGGCGTGGCCGACCGCCAGGTGACGGCGGCGGCGCTGACGGCCGCCTGCGCCGCGCTGCCCGACTTGCAAGTGGTGGCCACGGGCTGCCTGGCGCTGGTGGCGCAGGACGCGGGCATCTACCTGCCCTGGCTGGCCGCGCAGCGCGCAGCAGGCCGCATGGTGGTGGTGGACGCCAACCTGCGCCTGTCGGCCGTGGACGATGCCGATGCCTACCGCGCCAACGTGATGGCCGCCCTGCAGCACGCCCACCTCATCAAGGTGAGCGACGATGACCTGGAAGCGCTGGCCGTTCCGGGCGCCACCGCGCTGGAGCGCGCCCACTATTTGCAGCAGCAAACACAGGCGCAATGGCTGGCCCTGACCCTGGGGCCAGAAGGCGCCTGGCTGCTGCAACGTAATGGGCTGGCCGTGAATGCGCGCGAAGAGGCACCAATCACGGTAGTGGACACCGTGGGGGCGGGCGACTGTTTTCTGGCGGGGTGGATCACCGCCTTGCTGGCCGGTCCCGAGCGGGGGGAAGAAGCGCTGGCCCAACGTGTGAGCGGCCTGACGGCTCTCGTCAACGAAGCCCGGCTGCGCGCCGTGCTGCAGCACGCGCTGGCCAGCGCCAGCCACTGCGTGGAGCGGGCA
>DATLGV010000190.1:0-4598 GCA_035540275.1 Acidovorax sp.
GCGCTGGCCGAAGTGGGCCAAGCCCCGGTCAAGCTGGTGCTGAGCCAGCCGCGCGACCGCATCCAGTGGGTCAACGCTTTGCGGGCCGACCCGGTGCCCCACCTGTCGGCCGAGCCCGTGCCTGCGGCCCTGGTGCCCGTGCGGGACGCTCTGGCGGCCCGCGACCTGGCGGCGGCCCGCGTGGCACTGGCGCAGGCGCGCACCACCGCAGCGCCGGCATGGGTGGATGTGTTCGATGCGGCCGTGGCCCTGCAGGCGGGCGATCTGCTGACCGCACGTGGCCTGCTGGCGCGGCAGGTGGCTGCCGCCGACGCGGCGCCGCTGCCCGCGTGGCTCATGCAGTCCGACGTGCAGCTGATGGAGGGCGAAGGGGCTGCTGCGGCCGACACCCTGCGCACGGCGCTCCAGCGCTGGCCCGCCCACCCGGCGCTGGTGGCGCAGCTGGCGCGGGTGCAGATCCTGAGCGACCGTGTGGACGAAGCGGCTGCCACCCTGGCCCCCGCGCAAGGCACGGCCCACGCCGACCTGGCGCTGGTCCGCGCCGAGCTGGCCCGGCGCCGGGGCGATGCGCCCGGCACACTGGCGGCCTATGCCGAGGCCCAAACGCTCGCACCTGGCGACGCACGCGCCTGGCAGGGCCTGGGCAGTGCACATGCCGAGCGCGAAGACCCGCGCCCCGCCCGCGAAAACCTGCGGCGTGCGCTGCAGCTGTCGCCGCAATCGCCCGGCGCCTGGGGCGAGCTGGGCACGCTGGAGACCTTTGTGAACCAGTTCACCGAGGCGGGCCAGGCTTTTGCCACCGCGCTGGGCGACAACCCTGCGGACTACGTCGCGCTCACCGGCCAGGGCTTGCTGCACCTCAAGCAGGGACAGCCGGACGCCGCGCTGGATGCATTCTTGCGGGCAGGCGTGATGGAGCCCCGCTATGCCCGCGCCAAGACCTGGACCGCCGTGGCGTACTATCAGCTGGGCCGCCACCAGGATGCGCTGACCACCTTGCAACAGGCGACCGTGCTGGACGACAAGGACCCGGTGCCCTACATGCTGCTGGCGCAGATCCACACCGACCTGTTCCAGCCCGGCGAAGCGGTGGAGGCCGCGCGCGCTGCCGTGGCGCGCATGCCGTATCTCAAGTCGCTCAACCAGGTGGCCAACGACCAGAAGGGCAGTGCGAACCTGGGCGCATCGCTCGCGTTCTTTGGCATGGAAGACTGGGCGCTGGAGATGGCGCAGCAAAGTTTTTATCCCTACTGGGGCGGTAGCCACCTGTTCATGGCGGACCGCTATGCGGGCGAGTTCAACAAGAACTCGGCGCTGTTCCAGGGTTTTCTGACCGACCCCATGGCGTTTGGCGGCAGCCAGCGTTTTTCGCCGCTGCTGCAGCGGCCCGGCAGCCACGGATCGGTGGGTGTGACGCTGGACCGCGAGTTCTACCGCCTGCGTGCGCCAGCCGTCACGCTCAATGGCCTGGACAACCGCCATGTGCCAGTGTCGTGGTTCTTCAAGGCGCAGGCGGCAGATGTGAGTGCCTATCCGTTCGACCTGCAGGTCAACCGCCTCCCTGCCCTGCGTGCGGGCGAGGGCGACCTGCGGGCCCGCGCCATCACGGCCGGGGTGGGCATGCAGCCCACCGAGCGCATCAACCTGTTCGCCTACGCCAACCAGTTCAGCATGCGCCTGCGCGGCCAGAACGCGCAGGCAACGGCGCTGGACGACACCGTCACCCAGGGGGCCGTGGGCATGGCCTACCGGTGGGGGCCGACCGAGCAGACCTGGATCAAGCTGGGCCGCAGCGTGGACAACCTGCAATTGCTGCGCTACCCCACGGCCTACATCGAGCCGCCGTTCCTCACTGTCATGGGCGTGAGCAGCGCCCCGCGCAAGGACTTCAGCGACATCCAGCTGCGCCACACCGTGGACACCGCCCCGGGCAGGCGCTGGAGCGTGACGCTGGAGCATGTGCGCGAGCGCCAGAACAACCTGCTGGCGGGCGAGGCCGCCGTGGTGGCCGACATTCCAGGCGTGGGCCTGTACCGCGATGACCTCGTTCTGGCCGGCTACAACCGCATTGAGCGCCGCTACAACGGCCTCACCCTGGCCACCACGCAACGCCTGGACCCGGCGCTGAGCCTGGATGCCGCCCTGGGGCTGCAACAAATCCGCCACCGCGTGGACGGCCTCACGCAGAGCTATCTGGTGGGGCTGGACGCCCTGAGCGAAGAACAGGTCCGCCGCGCGGACACCGAGCGGGTGGTCACGCCGCGCCTGGGCGCGGTGTGGCAGCCCGCTGCGGGCACCACGCTGCGCGTGGCGTACCAGGACTGGCTGCGGCCCCTGAGCGTCTCCACCCTCGCCAGCGTGGAGACCGCAGGCATCCCCGTCGAGGACCGGCTGGTGGAAGCCGGGGGCCGCCACAAGCGCACGGTGGCGCAGCTGGGCATGGAGGTGGGCGCCAGCACTTTCGTGGGCCTGCGCGCCGACCACCTGCGGGTGAACAACCCTGGCACCGTCGGGGTCGACTTGCGCACGCCCAGCCTGCCGTTCCTGGAAGAAATGCGCAATGCGCAGCTGGTCAACCTGTCCACCAGCGACCTGCTGGAAGACACGCCGAGCTTTGAGCGCGGCACGCTGCAGACCCTGGGTGGCACGGTCAACCACATGTTCAGCCGCCGCTGGTCGGGCTACGCCAAGTACCTGTACCAGCACAGCGAAAGCCGCACGCTCGACGGCGGCGCCGAGGTGGTGGGGCGCATTCCCTACATCCCGCGCCACACCGTCGCGCTGGGCGCCACCTGGGCCAGCGCCCGGCGCCTGTACCTGAGCGCGCGTGCGGTGTACCGGTCCGAGCGGTTTGAGGACAAGGAGAATCTCACGCGCCGCGCGCCGGGCTGGGGGGTGGACCTGATGGGTTTCTGGGAAACGCAGGACAAGCGCTGGGTGGTGGGCTTTGCGGCCTTGAACCTGTGGGCGCCCCAGTCCGACCGGCAAAAAGCCCGCTATGTCCTGGATGCGCGCTACCGCTTCTGATACGGCGGCGGTGCCGCAAGCCCGGCAGCGGTGGCTCTCGCTGGCGGCGGGTGTGCTGGCGCTGCTGCTGGTGCTGGCGGCCAGCATGGGCCGCCCCTGGCACGCGCTGGAGTTCAAGACCTTTGACGTGATGACGGCGCTGGCGGCTCCCCACCGCACGACCGCGCAGGTGGTGATTCTCGCGATCGACGAGCCCACGTTTCAGGAGCTGCAGCAGACCTGGCCGTTTCCGCGCAGCGTGCATGCGGCGCTGCTGGAGCGGCTGCGCGCAGACGGCGCCCTGGCCGTAGGGCTGGACATTGTTTTTGCCGACCCCGCCACCGAGGCCGAGGACGCCGCGCTGGACCGCGCCATTGCCCAGGCCGGGCCGGGATTGCCCGTGGTGCTGGCCTCCACCCGCGAGAAGATCGACAGCACCAACGCCGCGCTGTGGATGGACATTCAGCCGCTGCAGCGGTTTCTGGACGCGGGTGCCGATGCGGGCGATGCCGGGGTGGAGCCGGATGACGACTTCGTGGTGCGCCGCGCCCCCGCCGCGCGCGAAGGCTTTGCGCTGCGGCTCGCCCAGCGTGCGGCCGAAGCCCGTGGCCAGCCACTGGCGCTGCACCCCTTTGACTGGATCGGCTACCGGGGCCCGCGCGGCACGTTTGACACGCGCTCGTACTACCAGGCGCTGGAGCCGGGGCTGCTGCCTGCGGGTTTCTTCAAGGGCAAGATCGTGCTGGTGGGGCGCTCGGCGCGCACGGCCACCGAGTTGTCGCACCCGCAGGCCGACCTGTTCAACTCGCCGTTTGGCACGGCGGGCGGCGACCGGCTTTTTCCGGGGGTGGAACTGCAGGCCACGCTGCTGGACAACCTCCTGGCAGGGGGCGGTCTGCGCAGTGTGTCGGAGGGCTGGACGCTGGCGATCGCCGTGCTGCTGCTGCCGGTGCTGCTGTGGGCCAGCCGGCGGCTGCACCCGGCGGGCGCGGCGGCGTTGACGGCGGCGCTGGTGGCGGCGATGGGCGCGGTGTCGTGGGGACTGTTTGCCGGCCCGCGCCTGTGGTGGCCGCCGCTGTTGCCTGCGGTGGCGGCGGTGGCCATCTACGGGGCGGCTGCGCTGGTGGGCTATGCCGTGGTGCGCCAGCGCGCGCGCCAGACGCGGGCCATGTTTGCGCGGTACGTACCGCCCGCCGTGGTCTCGCGCCTCATCGCGCAGCCCGAGCTGATGCGCCTGGGCGGCGAGGCGCGCGAGGTCACGCTCATGTTCACCGACCTCGCCAACTTCACCACGCTGTCCGAGCAGCTGAGCGCCGAGCAGACGGTGGAGGTGCTCACCGGCTACTTCAACGCCATGACACCTATCGTGCACGCCACGGGTGGCACCGTGGACAAGTTCATCGGCGATGCGGTGATGGCCTTCTGGGGCGCGCCGCTGGATGACCCGCTGCATGCCGAACACGCCGTGGCCGCCGCCATCGCCATGCAGCAGGCCATGCGGGCGCTGGTGGCCGACCTGCGGGCGCGGGGCCTGCCGCCCATCCACATGCGCATCGGGCTGCACACGGGGCGCGTGGTGGTGGGCAATGTGG
>DATLGV010000191.1:0-9510 GCA_035540275.1 Acidovorax sp.
GTGGTGGCTGTCGCACGGGGGCGGGTAGGGTGGATATCGGCAGCGCGGCGGGGAATGGGACAATCGCAGCATGCATCCCAAAGTTCTTCTCGACGCCTGCGCCGAACTGGTCAGGCTCACCCTCACGTTTGAACACCCCGCCGACGCGGTGGTGTCACGTTTTTTCCGCGACAACCGGGGCCTGGGGCCGCGCGAGCGCGCCACGCTGGCTGAAACGGTCTACACCGTGCTGCGCAAAAAGCTGCTGTTTGATCACATGGCCCCCTCGGGCTCGGGACCCAAGGAGCGCCGTCTGGCCATCCTGGGGTTTCACGGTCCGCGCGATTTTCTCAAGAGCGCCCTGACCGATCAGGAAAGGAAATGGCTGGACCAGTGCGACGCCGTCACGGTGGACGACCTGATGGAGCGCCATCGCCACAACCTGCCCGAATGGCTGGTCAAACCCATCAAGGACCAGCTGGGCGACGGCTTCTGGCCGCTGGTGGAAAGCCTGGCCCAGAGCGCGCCGCTGGATCTGCGCGTCAACGCGCTCAAGGACAAGCGCGCCGATGTGCAAAAGGAACTGGCCAAAGCGGGCATCAAGGCATACCCCACGCCGTATTCACCCTGGGGCCTGCGCATCGACGACAAGCCCGCGCTGACCAAGCTGGATGCCTTCACACGCGGCGCCATCGAGGTGCAGGACGAGGGCTCGCAACTGCTGGCCCTGCTGCTGGATGCCAAGCGCGGCGAGATGGTGGTGGATTTTTGTGCTGGTGCCGGGGGCAAGACCCTGGCCATCGGTGCCAGCATGCGCAATACCGGGCGGCTGTACGCCTTTGACGTGTCGGGCCACCGGCTGGATGCGCTCAAGCCCCGCCTCGCCCGCAGTGGTCTGTCGAACGTGCACCCCGCCGCCATCGCCCATGAGCGCGATGACCGCGTCAAGCGTCTGGCGGGCAAGATCGACCGCGTGCTGGTCGATGCGCCTTGCTCGGGCCTGGGCACCTTGCGGCGCAACCCGGACCTCAAATGGCGCCAGTCGCCCAAGGCCGTCGAAGAGCTGGTGGCTAAGCAGACGTCCATTCTGGACAGCGCGGCCCGTCTGCTCAAACCTGGCGGCCGCCTGGTGTACGCGACCTGCAGCATCCTGCCGCAAGAAAACGAGGCCATTGCCGAGGCGTTCAGCGCCGCCCACCCTGACTTCCAGTTGTTGGACGCTGGCGAACTGCTGGAGCAGCTCAAGGTCGAAGGTGCCAAGGGCTTGTGCAGCGGTGGCGCATCGGGCAGTGGTTATTTGCGCTTGTGGCCCCATCTGCACCAGACCGACGGGTTCTTTGCCGCCATCTGGGTCAAAAAGGACTGAAATGCTGGGGGTAAGGCTCTAAAGCCTTCAAACCAGCGTCAATACGGTGGATTTCCCTGATCCATTTCGAGGCCGGCCCTCTAAAATTCAGGACCTGTTTCGCTGGTGAGCGGGTTCTCTGTAGTAAGGTTTTTGTGAATATGCTGTTACCCGACTGGGCTGTACTGAACGCTGCCATTGACTGGCTGGGCCATGGATTGTGGAACCTGGCCTGGTGGCAGATCGTGCTGTACACCCTCGCCACGACCCACATCACCATTGCGGCGGTCACGATCTTCCTGCACCGCGCGCAGGCGCACCGGGCACTCGACCTGCACGCCATCCCCTCGCATTTCTTCCGCTTCTGGCTGTGGATTGGCACCGGCATGGTCACCAAGGAATGGGTGGCCATCCACCGCAAGCACCACGCCAAGTGCGAAACCGTGGACGACCCGCACAGCCCCCAGACCCGCGGGCTGGACACCGTGATGTGGCGCGGCGCCGAGCTGTACCGCGCCGAGTCCAAGAACATGGAAACGATCAAGAAGTTCGGCCATGGCACGCCCGATGACTGGATGGAGCGCAACGTGTACACCCGCTACGGCTGGCAGGGCGTGGGCCTTATGCTCATTCTGGACCTGGCCTTGTTCGGCGCCCTGGGCGCTGCGGTGTGGGCGGTGCAGATGCTCTGGATTCCGTTCTGGGCGGCCGGTGTGGTCAATGGCGTGGGCCACTACTGGGGCTACCGCAACTTCGAAGCGCAGGACGCCAGCACCAACCTGTCGCCCTGGGGCATCATCATTGGCGGTGAAGAGCTGCACAACAACCACCACACGTACCCCACGTCGGCCAAGTTCTCGGTCAAGCCCTATGAATTCGACATGGGCTGGGTGTACATCAGCCTCATGCAGAAAATCGGCTGGGCTACGGTGAAGAAGGTGCCGCCCAAGCTTCAACTGGGCGATGTGAAGCCCGTGGCCGATGAAAAGACGCTGGAGGCCTTGATCGCCAACCGCTATGAAGTGATGGCCGGCTACGCGCGTGGTGTGCGCCAGGCTTGCAAGGACGAGATTGCCGCGCTGCAGGCCCGCCAGGCCGATGTGTCGGTGCTCAAGGCCGCCAAGCGCTGGCTGCACCGCGATGCCGAGAAGGTACCTGCAGGTGCCTTGCCGCAGTTGGCGCAGGTACGCGCTGCGCACCCGACGCTCGACAAGATGGTGACCATGCGCGAAGAGCTGCGCCAGCTGTGGCTCAACACATCGCAGTCCCGGGAGCAGCTCACTGCCGATCTGCAAGCCTGGTGCCGCCGCGCGGAAGAAAGTGGTGTGGCGGCCCTGCGCGAGTTCTCCATCCGCCTGCGCGCTGCGCGTGCTTGAACGGATGTTCTGATTGCGTTGGGGGGAGCGGGCTGTAGGCCCGGGCACCTCCGTCGCATTGGCCAACAAAAAACCGCTGCAAGGCCTTGGGCCTGCAGCGGTTTTTTGTTGGCTATGGCGAAAGTCAGGGGTGGTCGCGATGGGGGGGGGGGCAGCGGCGGTGGGGCCGCGCGCCAGGCTGTACGCAAAGATCTGCATGCCCATGAAAAAAGCCGCCGGGCTGGACGCCGGGCGGCTTTTTTGGAAGACCGGAAGCAGGCAGCAGGCTGAATTACTTCAGCTTCATTTCCTTGTATTCCACATGCTTGCGAGCCTTGGGATCAAATTTCATGATCAGCATCTTCTCGGGCATGGTCTTCTTGTTCTTGGTC
Organism: Acidovorax sp.; assembly: GCA_035540275.1. Lineage (GTDB taxonomy): Bacteria > Pseudomonadota > Gammaproteobacteria > Burkholderiales > Burkholderiaceae_C > Acidovorax. The sequence continues at coordinate 3,072 of DATLGV010000191.1, forward strand.
GTTGTGTAGAAGTGGCCGGTACCCGCAGTGGATTCCAGCTTGATCTTGTCGCGTCCGCCTTTGCTTGCCATGGTGCTACTCCTTAAGCCTGGCCACGGGCGCGCAGGTCTGCGAGCACCGAGTCGATACCGTTCTTGTCGATCAAACGCAGGGCAGCGCTCGAAACACGCAGGCGCACCCAGCGGTTTTCGCTCTCGACCCAGAAACGGCGGTATTGCAGGTTCGGCAGGAACCGGCGCTTGGTTTTGTTGTTGGCGTGGGAAACGTTGTTCCCGGTCATGGGCTTCTTGCCCGTTACGTCGCAGACGCGTGCCATGAGGACACTCCGATACTCATAAACGGCCGTTCGCTGAGCCCTGGGCTGTTTGGTTTGCCCAGGTTGGCTTGCGGCCTCACCTCGCCAGAAAGGGTGGCGGTAACCCGATTTGCTTGGTTTCAGGCGCCGCAAAAAACGGGCCGAATTCAGCAAAGCCGCAGATTATAACCTGCGGCTTGCTTTTTCATCAAGCTTCCTGTTCGAGGAAGCGTTGCGCGTCCAGCGCGGCCATGCAGCCCGTGCCTGCGCTGGTGATGGCCTGGCGGTACACATGGTCCTGCACGTCGCCTGCGGCAAACACGCCGGGCACGCTGGTCTGGGTGGCAAAACCCTTGAGCCCGCCCTGGGTGATGATGTAGCCGTTTTCCATCTCCAGCTGGCCCTGGAAGATTTCGGTGTTGGGTGCATGGCCGATGGCGATGAAGCAGCCCTGCAGCTTGATGTCGGACGTCAAGCCGTCCTGCGTGCTCCTGATCCGGATACCGGTCACGCCCGTGTTGTCGCCCAGAACCTCGTCCAGGGTGTGGAACAGCTTGAGTTCGATCTTGCCGGCGGCCACTTTCTCGTGGAGCTTGTCCACTAGGATGGGCTCGGCCTTGAACTTGTCGCGGCGGTGCACCAGGGTGACCTTGCGGGCGATGTTCGACAGGTACAGCGCTTCTTCCACGGCGGTATTGCCGCCGCCCACCACGCACACATCCTGCTCGCGGTAGAAAAAACCGTCGCAGGTGGCGCAGCCGGACACGCCCTTGCCCATGAAAGCCTCTTCCGAGGGCAGGCCCAGGTATTTGGCCGATGCGCCGGTGGCCAGGATGAGTGCATCACAGGTATAGGTGCCGCTGTCGCCGGTCAGGGTGAAGGGGCGCTTGCTGAAATCGACCTTGTTGATGTGGTCGAAGATGATCTGGGTCTTGAAGCGCTCTGCGTGTTCCAGAAAGCGCTGCATCAGCTCCGGCCCCTGCACGCCGTGCACGTCGGCGGGCCAGTTGTCCACCTCGGTCGTGGTCATCAGCTGGCCGCCCTGGGCCATGCCGGTGATCAGCACCGGGTTCAGGTTGGCGCGGGCGGCATAGACCGCTGCGGTGTAGCCCGCGGGGCCGGAGCCCAGGATCAGAACTTTCGCGTGTTGGGTGGTGGACATGGTAAAAGCCTGTGTTTTGCGCCCGCTACATGGGGCGCTGTTGGGAAAGCTGGGGGTTGAGCCGCCGAGTATCAACCGGCGTCTGCTCGCACGAGTGGCCCCGTTTTCAATCACAGCGATTGTAAGAACCCATGGATAACCCGTTGCGGCTCCGGTTGGGTCGCGCCCCTGAAAGGAGATGTTTGCATGTCCACGATGTTGTCCAACCTCGACCTGCTGCGCCGGGTGCCTTTGTTCTCGCTGCTGACGGTGGCGCAGGCGGAGGTGATCAGTGGCGCGGTGATCAAGCGCCGCTTCAAGCGCGGAGAGGCGCTGGTGGAGCAGGGGCAGAAGTCGAACGCCTTGTTCATCCTGCTCACGGGCCGCGCCCGGGTCATGGCCTCGGACAGCCGGGGGCGCGAGGTGATTCTGGCCACCCTGGCCCAGGGCGACTACCTGGGCGAGATGAGCATCATCGACAACGAACCCCATTCGGCCACGGTGCGCGCCGAGGTGCAGACCGACGTGCTGATGCTGGGGCGCGCAGAGTTTGCGCGCTGCCTGACGGAAAACGCCTCCATGTCCCTGGTGGTGATGCGCGGGCTGGTCAAGCGGCTGCGCCATGCCGATCGCAAGATTGAGTCACTGGCGTTACTGGATGTATACGGCCGTGTGGCCCATGCGCTGCTGGACTTTGCCGTGCCCGATGCGCAGGGGCAGCGGGTCATCAAGGACAAGATCTCGCGCCAGGACCTGGCCAAGATGGTGGGCGCGTCCCGCGAGATGGTCAGCCGGGTGATGAAGGACCTGGAGGAGCGCGGCTTCATCGAGGCCTTGCCCAGCGGTGCCACCTTGCTCAAGGACCGGCTGAACGCCTTGGGCTGAAACCGGGGTGGCAGACCCTGCGCCGGCTGCCGCGCCCGGCGCAATGCATGCGGTAAGCTCACCCCGCACGTTTATGACCTATTCCCTCAATACCCTGAATGCATCGGCGGCAGCCAAGTCGCCGCCCCGCACGGGCGCTGCCCGTTTTGGCCACGAAATTGCCCTGGTGGTGGGCTTGCTGGCCCTGGTTTTCTGGCTGCTGGCGCTGGTCAGCTATTCGGCGCAGGACGCGGCCTGGTCCACTTCCGGCGCCCGCGATGTGCGCTCTGTGGCCAACTGGGCGGGGCGCTTTGGCGCCTGGCTGGCCGATGGCAGCTACTTTGCACTGGGTTTTTCGGTGTGGTGGTGTGTGGCGGCCGGTGTGCGCGCCTGGCTGTCGTCGCTGGCGCGCTGGATGCGCGGGGGCGAAGGGGTGGCAGGCGCCGCCAGCCCCCTGGTGCGCCGGGCCATGTTCTGGGGTGGGTTGGTGGTGCTGATGTGTTCCAGCACGGCGCTCGAATGGTCGCGGCTGTACCGGTTTGAGGCCTTCCTGCCTGGCCACGCTGGGGGCGTGCTGGGTTATGTGGTGGGGCCGGCCAGTGTGAAGTGGCTGGGGTTCACGGGCTCCGGCTTGCTGGCCATCGTGCTGGCAGTGGCAGGTGCAGCGCTGGTGTTCCGCTTCTCGTGGGGCCATGTGGCGGAGTTTCTGGGCGGGCGCATCGATGCACTGGTGCAGGCGCGCCTGGCAAAACGCGAGGTGGCCAAGGACGTCGCCGTCGGCCGCAAGGCGGCCCGCGAGCGCGAGGTGGTGGTGCTGGAAGAGCGCACCGAAAGCGAAGTGCACCACCCCGAGCCCGTGCAGATCATCGAGCCGATCCTGGTGGATGTGCCGCAAAGCACCCGTGTGGTGAAGGAGCGCCAGAAGCCTCTGTTCACCGACATGCCCGACAGCAAGCTGCCGCTGGTAGACCTGCTCGACAGCGCCCAGCAGCGCCAGGAGACCGTGGCGCCCGAGACGCTGGAGATGACCAGCCGGCTCATCGAGAAAAAGCTCAAGGACTTTGGCGTCGAAGTGCGTGTGGTCGCGGCCATGCCCGGCCCGGTGATCACGCGCTACGAGATCGAGCCCGCCACGGGCGTGAAAGGCTCGCAGATCGTGGGCCTGGCCAAGGACCTGGCGCGCTCGCTCAGCCTGGTGTCGATCCGCGTGATCGAGACCATTCCAGGCAAGAACTACATGGCGCTGGAGCTGCCCAACGCCAAGCGCCAGAGCATCCGCCTGTCCGAAATTTTGGGCTCGCAGGTTTACCACGAGGCCAAATCCATGCTCACCATGGGCCTGGGCAAGGACATCGTGGGCAACCCGGTGGTGGCCGACCTGGCCAAGATGCCGCACGTGCTGGTGGCCGGCACCACGGGCTCGGGCAAGTCGGTGGGGATCAACGCGATGATCTTGTCGCTGCTGTACAAGGCCGAGGCGCGTGACGTGCGCCTGTTGATGATCGACCCCAAGATGCTGGAAATGTCGGTGTACGAAGGCATTCCGCACCTGCTGGCACCCGTGGTGACCGACATGAAGCAGGCGGCGCACGGCCTGAACTGGTGCGTGGCCGAGATGGAGCGCCGCTACAAGCTGATGTCCAAGCTGGGCGTGCGCAACCTGGCGGGCTACAACACCAAGATCGACGAGGCCAAGGCGCGCGAGGAATTCATCTACAACCCCTTCAGCCTCACGCCCGAGGAGCCTGAGCCGCTGCAGCGCCTGCCGCACATCGTGGTCATCATCGACGAGCTGGCCGACCTGATGATGGTGGTGGGCAAGAAGATCGAAGAACTGATTGCCCGCCTGGCGCAAAAGGCGCGCGCCGCCGGCATCCACCTGATCCTGGCCACCCAGCGCCCCAGCGTGGACGTGATCACCGGCCTGATCAAGGCCAACATCCCCACCCGCATCGCCTTCCAGGTTTCCAGCAAGATCGACAGCCGCACCATCCTGGACCAGATGGGCGCCGAAAGCCTGCTGGGCATGGGCGACATGCTCTACATGGCCAGCGGCACCGGCCTGCCGATCCGGGTGCATGGCGCCTTCGTGTCGGACGAAGAAGTACACCGCGTCGTCAGTTACCTCAAGGAACAAGGGGAACCGGACTACATCGAGGGCGTGCTCGAAGGCGGAACTGTGGATGGCGAGGGTGATCTGTCAGGGGACGGCGGTGGTGGTGAAGGCGGCGAAAAGGACCCCATGTACGACCAGGCCGTCGAGGTAGTGCTCAAGGACCGCAAGGCGAGCATCTCGTACGTGCAGCGCAAGCTGCGCATTGGCTACAACCGCTCGGCGCGGCTGCTGGAAGACATGGAGAAAGCGGGCTTGGTGAGTGCGCTCACGGCCAGCGGCCAGCGCGAAGTGCTGGTGCCCAACCGCAGCGAATGACCGGGCAGGCCCCCAGGTAGGCCCGCACCCCACAGGAGTTTGTGTTGAAAAAGATCGCTACTGCAATTTTGATAGCTGCTGCGGCAGGCTCCGCAAGTGCTGACGGCCTGAAAAGCCTGGAATCCTTCATGAAGGGTACACAGACGGGCAAGGCCGACTTCACGCAGACCGTGACTTCGCCGCCCAAGGATGGCCAGGCCGCGCGCACCAAGACGTCCAGCGGCAGCTTTGAATTCCAGCGCCCCGGGCGCTTCAAGTTTGTCTACAAAAAACCTTTCGAGCAGACCATCGTGGCCGACGGGCAGACGCTGTGGCTGTATGACGTGGACCTGAACCAGGTCACGCAGCGCTCGCAGTCGCAGGCGCTGGGCAGCACGCCCGCTGCGCTGCTGGCGTCGGCGCCCGACCTGTCGGCGCTCAAGGCCGATTTCACGCTGGAGGCTGCCCCCGACGCCGATGGCCTGCAGTGGGTGCTGGCCAGCCCCAAGACCAAGGACGGCCAGCTCAAGAGCGTGCGCGTGGGCTTTGCGGGCGAGCAACTGGCCGCGCTCGACATCCTGGACAGCTTTGGCCAGCGCTCGCTGATTCGCTTCAACGGCATGCAGGCCAATGCGGCCTTGCCGGCCGGCACCTTCCAGTTCAAGCCCCCGGCAGGGGCGGATGTGGTGAAGCAATAGCTTGCTCCTAAAAAAGTAGCTGCCAGCGCATGATTTGTAGGCGCTAGAGATCTATCTGGCTTGAAAATCAGCGTACTGTAGACAGGACACGAACATGGCAGCACGCAGTGCCTCCGCCTCTTCTCCGGCTCACCCGGCGCACCCTTCCAGCCACCAGCCCCTGGCCGAGCGCCTGCGGCCCCGCACGCTCGGCGAGGTGATCGGCCAGCAGCATGTGCTGGGCCCGGGCATGCCGCTGCGGCTGGCGTTTGAGTCGGGCCGTCCGCACAGCTGTATCCTGTGGGGTCCGCCGGGCGTGGGCAAGACCACCATTGCGCGGCTCATGGCCGACGCCTTTGATGCGCAGTTCATCAGCATCAGCGCCGTGCTGGGCGGGGTCAAGGACATCCGCGAGGCGGTGGAGCAGGCCCAGGCCGCGCGCGACGGGCTCATGCAACAACGCACCATCGTGTTTGTCGATGAAGTGCATCGCTTCAACAAAAGCCAGCAGGACGCCTTCCTGCCGCATGTCGAATCGGGCCTGTTCACCTTCATCGGCGCTACCACCGAGAACCCTTCGTTCGAGGTCAACTCCGCGTTGCTGTCGCGGGCGGCGGTCTATGTGCTGCAGCCCTTGTCCGAAGAGGATTTGAAGCGAATTGTGGCCCTGGCGCAGGCAGAGCAAGCGCTGCCAGCTATTGAAAGCGTAGCAATTGATCGCCTGGTGGCCTACGCCGATGGCGACGCGCGCCGCCTGCTCAACACGCTCGAAACGCTGGCCATGGCGGCTGCGCAGGAAAAGCTCGCTGAGATCACCGACGTGTGGCTGCTCAAGGTGCTGGGCGAGCGCATGCGGCGCTACGACAGGGGCGGCGAGCAGTTCTACGACACCATCAGCGCGCTGCACAAGTCGGTGCGGGGCTCCGACCCCGATGCCGCTCTGTACTGGCTGGTGCGCATGCTGGATGGCGGCGCCGACCCGCGCTACATGGCGCGCCGCCTGGTGCGCATGGCGGCCGAAGACATTGGCCTGGCCGACCCGCGCGCGCTGC
>DATLGV010000192.1:0-2441 GCA_035540275.1 Acidovorax sp.
GTACGTCAAGAGCGTGCTGGCGACGCTGGCGCAGCACCCGGTCAAGGCCCTGGCCCACATTACAGGCGGCGGCCTGCTGGAGAACATCCCCCGCGTGCTGCCCGAAGGCACGGCCGCCCACCTGAAGAAGGGCAGCTGGCCGCAGAGCGAGCTGTTCGCCTGGCTGCAGCGGACGGCCGGCATCGACGACCTCGAGATGAACCGCACCTTCAACAACGGCATAGGCATGGTGGTGGTGGTGGACGCGGCCCACGCCGAAGCCACGGCCGCCACGCTGCGTGCGGCGGGAGAACAGGTCCACGCCATCGGCACGATCGCAGCGCGCGGCGAAGGCGCCGCCGTGGTGGTGGCCTGATAGCTGGCCCAGGCCTGGAACACTGCCCCCTCACCGCGCATGGCGCAGCGCCCCGCTCCAGCTCCCGCCCCCTCAGCGCAGACTGAGCCCACGCCCACCACCCTGCCGCCGCGCGCCCTGAACCAGGGCATCGTGGTGGCCAGCTACCTGCTGGTGGCCGCTGTGCTGCTGCTGGTGATGTGGCGCGGCCTGCTGCCGGGCCTGCTGTGCGTGTGCCTGGGCTTTTTGCTGACCCGCGCGCTCACGGGCTGGTTTGCCGCGGGGCTGGGCCGCATCCGGCGCAAGGCCGCACCGTCCCCCGCCAGCCTGCGCGTGGCCCAGATCACGGCCGCTGGCCTGGTGATGCTGCTGCCGCTGGCCCTGCTGGCACTGGGCCTCACCCATTCGCGTGGCTACCTGGTCAGCGCCCCGCAGCAGTACCAGGAACTGCTCACCTACATGGCCCGCACGGTGCTGGAGCTGCGCCTGAAGCTGCCCGCCGACATGGCCGCCCACCTGCCCGAGGGCGTGGCCGACATCCAGCGCATCATTGCCGCCTACCTGGGCGCAAAGGCCGGTGCGCTGGCCATGGCAGGCCGGGCCTGGCTGGCCGGGGTGCTGTTTGCCTATGTGGGCCTGCTGATCGGCGCACTGGCAGCCGTGCGCCCGCCGGTGCTGGCGCGGGCCCCTCTGGCCCAGCAGCTCAAGCTGCGCATCACGCTGTTTGGCGAGGCGTTCCGCCAGATCGTGGCGGCGCAGTTCTGGATCGCGGCGTTCAACACCCTGCTCACGGCCCTGTTCCTGCTGTTTGTACTGCCCGTGTGGGGGCTGCAACTGCCCTACACGCCGGTGCTGATCACCTTCACCTTCGTGGCCGGGCTGGTGCCCATCGTGGGCAACCTGGTGTGCAACGTGGTGATCACCATCGTGGGCCTGTCGGTATCGCCCCTGGCGGCCGCGGCCTGCCTGGGCTTCCTGATCCTGATCCACAAGGCCGAATACGTGATCAACGCCAAGGTGGTGGGCCGCCGCACCCAGATGGGCGTGTGGGAGCTGCTCTCCGTCATGTTCGTGGCCGAGGCGGTGTTCGGCCCTGCGGGGCTGGTGGCGGCGCCGCTGTTCTACGCCTACCTCAAGAAGGAACTGGTGGCCGCACGACTGGTGTGACCCCGCCGTTGTCCCCCCGTACCCAGGGGACAGCACATGGCTTCTGCAGCCATTTTTTGATAGCAGCCAGCGTAATATTTATGTGCGCTTCCAGCCATTTTCTGCATTATTTTCCGAATTGCCGGGCCACAAAGGCCCAGATGAGCGCCGACGCATCGGGCCCGGCCGGGTCGCTGTAGGGCCGCTGGGCGGCGCCGCCGCTCCAGGCATGGGCCAGCCCGACCACCTCGCGCAGCGCCACCACGGTGCGCCCGCGGGCCTTGAATTCGGTGACCCGCATGGGGTAGCGCCGGCCCCGCTGCAAGGTGCGGATGGCACCCGCCCGCGCGCCCAGCGCACCGGCCCACAACTGAGCGGTGGCCGCGGCGTTGCGCACGGACACCACGCCATCGGCATCGCCATGCAGGATCAGCAACGGGGGCAAGGCCGCAGGGGCGCCAACGGGCAGCGCGGTGGTGGCCGCAGCGGCAGCCGCCGGGGGGGCCGGCAGATGGGCTTGGCGGCGACCATGCATGGCGGCCAGGGCCGTGGCGGCAGACTCGGCCGTGCCAGGCGCCACGCCGGAGTGCATGGCCACCGCACAGAACCGGTCGGGGAACAGCGCCGCCATCAGCACCGCCATGCTGGCGCCCGCCGACAGCCCGGCCACCGCCACCCGCGCCAGGTCCACCGGCAGGCGGCGCGCCAACTTGTCCACGGCGGCCAGCAGGGTCGCGGCTTCGGCCTCGGCCCGGCCATTGCGGCGCTCAAACCAGTTCCAGCAGCCGTGGGCATTGGCCATGCGCTCCTGCTCGGGGTACAGCACCACAAACCGCTGGCGCGCCGCCAGCCGGTTCATGCGCGACACGGCGGCCATGTCCCGCCCCGTCTGGCCGCAGCCATGCAGCATCACCAGCAGCGGCAGCTTGTCACCCGGCCGCAGGGCCAGCCCGTTGGGCAC
>DATLGV010000193.1:0-5327 GCA_035540275.1 Acidovorax sp.
GTGTGGGCGGGGAGACGGTCATGTGCAAATTTTACACCGGACAGTTTACTTTTCTGAAAAGTGAACTACACTGTGCAGTGTAATTTCTGTGTCGCAGATCTGGTGCCCTTCCCTTTCGCCCTTCGCCGCCGTCTGCTCCCGGCACTTTGTGTCGCCTCGTTGTACTGATCGCCATGGCTTACAGCCTCTTTTCCCGCGCCGCCCAGCCGGTGGCCGCCCATGAACAGTCGCCGCAGTTCGCGGGTGGCAAGTTTCGCAACGCGGCGCCGCGCCATGCACTGGGCGCCCTCAAGACGCTGCAGGTGATGTGGCGCTTTGCCACGGGCAAGCCCGACGACACAGTGCCGCGAGAGCCCGTGCCGGTGTATGCCGTGATGCGGTCGGATTTGCTGGCCGCGCCCGACCTGAGTCTGTGGCGCCTGGGGCACTCCACCCTGCTCTTCAAGATCAACGGCCAGTTCTGGCTGACTGACCCGGTGTTTTCCGAGCGCGCCTCGCCGTTCCAGTTCATGGGCCCCAAGCGTTTTCATGCGCCACCCATCACCATCGACGAGCTGCCGCCCATCACCGGCGTGATCCTGTCGCACGACCATTACGATCACCTGGACTACGCCGCCATCCAGAAGCTCGCACCCAAGGTGGAGCACTTCATCACTCCGCTGGGCGTGGGCGACCGGCTCATCGGCTGGGGCGTGCCGGCGGCCAAGGTGCAGCAGTTCGACTGGTGGCAGGGCACCACCATGGGTGGGCTGCAGCTGGTGGCCACGCCTGCGCAGCATTTCTCGGGCCGGGGCCTGTCCGACGGCAACAGCACGCTGTGGGCCTCGTGGGTGTTGATCGCGGGCCAAGGCGCCGATCCGATCCGCATCTTCTTCAGTGGCGACACGGGCTACTTCGACGGCTTCAAGGCCATTGGTGAGCGGTTCGGCCCGTTCGACCTGACGCTGATCGAAACCGGCGCCTACAACGCCGACTGGCCCGACATCCACATGCACCCCGAGGAGAGCCTGCAGGCCCATCTGGATGTGCAGGGGCGTCATTTGTTCCCCATCCACAACGGCACCTTCGATCTGTCGCTGCACCCGTGGGTGGAGCCGTTCGAGCGCATCACTGCGCTGGCGGCGGCGGCGGCAGCGCAGGTGCCGCTGGTGGCGCCCATCATGGGCGAGCGGCTGGACATCCGCGCGCCCGCCCTGTCCACGCACTGGTGGCGCAAGGTGGAGCCGCAGGCTGTGGTTCAGACGGAGGGCCTTGGCACGGCCTTGGCCCCGCAGCCCGGCGCGTGGTGATGCATCAGCGCCCGCATCACCGCTGACGCACAAGACCGCCTACCACGCGGGCAGCCGCGCGGATCTCCGCCTCGTCAAACCCCGCATAGCCCAGCAGCCAGCCCCGGCGCTCCGACTGCATCGCATAGCGCGACAGCGGCGCCAGCATCACGCCCGCCGCCAGCGTCTGGCGGCTCAGGGTTTCGTCGTCGGTGCCGGGTGCCACCTCGTGCAGCAGGTGCATGCCGCGATCGCTGGCGGCCAGTTGCCAGGCGCCGTTGCTGGCCTCGGCCAGTGCGTTGCGCAGCGTGTGCTGCCGCTGCAGATACAGCTCGCGCATCTGCCGCAGGTGGCGCAGCAGATGGCCTTCGGCAATGAAGCGCGCGAGCACCGCTTGCGCGTCGCCCGGTGCATGCCGGTCGGTGATGGCGCGGGCCATGGCAAAGGCTTCCACCAGCGCGGGCGGCACCACCACAAAGCCCAGGCGCAGGCCGGGGTGCAGCGTCTTGCTGAAGGTGCCCACGTACAGCACGCGCTCCGAGCCCGGCAGGCTGCACAGCGCGGGTACCCGCTGCGCAGCGCTGCCGTACTGGAATTCGCCGTCGTAGTCGTCCTCGACCACCCAGGCATCGTGCGTGCGCGCCCACTGCAGCAGCGCCTGCCGCCGCGCGAGATTCATGCACACGCCGGTGGGGAACTGGTGCGTGGGCGTGACGACGGCCATGCGCGCATGCGGCCACTGCGCCGCAGCGGTGTCGATGCGCAGGCCGTCTCCATCCATGTCCACCGGCCGTGCCAGCGCGCCGTGGCCCAGCAGGCTGGCGCGGATGCCGGGGTAGCCGGGGTCTTCCACCAGCACCTCGTCGCCCACGTCCAGCAGCAGCCGCGCAATCAGGTCAATGCCCTGCTGCGAGCCCGAGCACACCACCACCTGCGCCGCATCGCAGCGGATGCCGCGCGAGGCCCACAGCCACTGCGCCACGGCCTGGCGCAGGTCGGGGTCGCCGGCCGGGTCCAGGTACTGCGCGCGGTGGCTGCGCTGGCTGGTGCTGGTCTGGCGGGTCAGGCGGTCCCACAGCGCAAACGGAAAGGTGGCGACCTCGGGCGCTCCAATGCGAAACGCCTTGGCCGCCGCCAGGGGCGGGCGCCAGCGCGCTGCCGTGTCGGCGATCAATTGCCCCCGGCGCGACAGGCCCCGAGGCGGGGCCACCAGGCCTTGCGCGGCGGGCAGTGTGGCGGCCACGGCCTGCGACACATAAGTGCCATCGCCCACGCGGGCTTCCACATAGCCCTCGGCCTGCAGGCGCTGCACGGCCCACAGCACGGTGTTGCGCGATACGCCCAGGCTGGCCGCATGTTCGCGCGAGGGCGGCAGGCGGGTGCCCGCGCGCAGGCTGCCCTGTTCGATGGCGCGGCGCAGTTGCGCGTATACCTGCTGGCGCAGGGTGGCAGTGGCTCGATTGGCTCCGGGGCTGGGCACAAATTGGCCCTTTCAATGGGGTGATGCACTCATAAACTGAAGAACCATTGTAGAAACCCGGCTCGCAAGTTGCGCGTCCGATCTCTGTTGAAAGCACCCCATGGCCGAGCACACCGCCACCATCACCTGGTCCCGTGGCACCGACGACTTTCTGGACAAGCGCTACCACCGTGCCCACACCTGGCAGTTCGACGGCGGTACCACCGTGGCCGCATCGTCGTCGCCCCATGTGGTGCCGTTGCCGTACTCCGACGCGGCAGCGGTGGACCCGGAAGAAGCCTATGTCGCCGCGCTGTCCAGCTGCCACATGCTGTGGTTCATGGACTTTGCCAGCCGCGCGGGCTATCGGCTCAACCACTACGCCGACGCGGCCGTGGGCACCATGGCCAGGAACGCAGAGGGTCAGCTGGTGGTCACCCATGTGCAGCTGAGGCCCGTCACGCGTTTTGACGCGGCGCACGCGCCCAGCGCAGCACAGCTGGACGAGCTGCACCACCGCGCCCACGCATCGTGCTTTCTGGCCAACTCGGTCAAGACGCAAGTCGACTGCGCCCCGGTGCTTGAAGTGGAAGGAGCCTGACCATGGCCAACGCCAACCGGCAGTTTCAGGTGGCCGATGCCGCTGCCCAGCAAGCCCTGGTGCATGCGCAACCGCTGGCCACGCTGGTCATCGCGCACGCAGGTGCGCTGCACGTCAACCACATCCCGCTGTATCTGGACCCGGCGCGCGGCCCGCAGGGCACGCTCATTGGCCATGTGGCCCGCGCCAACACGCTGTGGCCGCTGTTGCCCCAGCAGGCGGTGGCGGTGTTCCACGGCCCGCAGGCCTATGTGTCGCCCTCGTGGTATCCGTCCAAGGCGCTCGACGGCAAGCAGGTGCCCACCTGGAACTACGCCACTGTGCACGCCCACGGCGCTTTGAGCGCGTTTGACGACCCCGCACGCCTGCGCGCCATCCTGCACACCCTGAGCGAGCAGCACGAGGCCCACCGCGCCGACCCCTGGCGCATCGACGATGCACCGCCCGACTACATCGACAAGCTGCTGCGCGCCATCGTGGGTATCGAGCTGGCCGTGGAGCGCTGGGAGGGCATCTGGAAGGTCAGCCAGAACCGCACCGACACCGACCGCGCCGGCGTGGTGCAGGGCCTGATGGCGGAGGGCACCAGCGCGGCCGAGGACATGGCGGCGCTGGTGCTGGGCCGGTTGATGGGGTGAGGGATGCAGTCGGCTGGGTCTATCAAAATTGATAGCACTTCAAGCATGAAAAACGGGCGCTGCAGCCCGTTGTGCTGCAAAAACCTCGCGCCAACGCGTTTTCAGGCGCCGCTCACCCCTCCAGCATCTCCACCCGCAGCGTGACCACCGGGCCTGCCACCGCAGCGTGCGCGGCCAGCGCGTGCACGGCCAGGTCCAGGGTGGACTGCGCCACGGCATCGGTCAGCACCAGCACCTGGGGGCCGCTGCCGGGGGGCAAGGCCTTGTCATGTGCCAGCGCCACCTGCAGCACCGGCACCTGCTGCGCAGCCAGCCAGGCACCCACGGCCTCGATGTGTTGCGCGCTGTGTACCGGCACCCGCAGGTAGTGGCGTGTGTGCACGGCTGCGCGGGGCAGCACCGCCAGTTGCTCGTCCACGGCGTGGGGGTGGAAGCCCAGGTGTGGCACGCGCTGGCCCGCGTGGGTGCCATCAAGCCGCGCCACATCCACCAGGTCGGCAATCACGGCCGATGCGGTCTGCTCCGACCCCGCACCCGCGCCGTAGTACATCGTCACGCCCGACGCATCGCCCTTGACCATCACCGCATTCATCGACCCGTTCACATGCGCCAGCAAATGCGTGGCGGGCACCAGCGCGGGCTGCACGCGCAGCTCCACCCCTTCCGTATCGCCATCCTTGCACCGCTTGGCCACGCCCAGCAGTTTGATGCGAAAGCCCAACTGCTCCGCGCAGGCCACGTCCAGACCCTGCAGCGCGGTGATGCCCTCCACCTGCGCATCGGCAAAGCGCACCGGCATGCCAAGCGCATTGGCCGCCAGCAGCGAGATCTTGTGCGCCGCGTCGATGCCCTCGATGTCAAACGTCGGGTCGGCCTCGGCATAACCCAGCGCCTGGGCCTGGGCCAATGCTTCGGCAAAGCCCACGCCCTCATCGCGCATCTTGCTCAGGATGAAGTTGGTGGTGCCGTTGATGATGCCCGCCACCCACTCGATGCGGTTGGCCGTGAGGCCCTCGCGCAGTGCCTTCACGATGGGGATGCTCACCGCCACCGCGCCTTCGTACGCCACGGCCACGCCGTGCTGGCGCGCGGCGGCAAAGATCTCGTTGCCATGCTCGGCCAGCAGCGCCTTGTTGGCCGTGACGACATGCTTGCCCGCGCGGATGGCGGCCAGCACCCAGTCGCGCGCGGGGCCGGTGCCGCCGGCGGCCTCCACCAGCACGTCCACGTCGGGGTGCGTGGCGACCTGCATGGGGTCGTTGGTCAGCGCCACGTCCTTGCCCACCACGCTCATGGCGCGCGCCAGGCTGCGGGCGCAGACCACCACCAGCTTGATGCCCCGGCCCGCACGGGCGGCAATC
>DATLGV010000194.1:0-1903 GCA_035540275.1 Acidovorax sp.
AGTTGCGCGGCGCCACGCACCAGCAGCAGGGTGCCGCGCGCGCTGGTATCGGGCTGCAGGGCAAGCCCTCGATCGGTCAGGGCCAGCGCGGCGGCGGCACGCAGCGCCTCGCGTTCCACCGCGGCCGCCCGCGCATAGGCGGAAGGCGCGCCGGGGTCGCCCGCCCGCTCAAGGTGTTCGGCGCACAGCACCGGGTCGCGATCGACAAACCACTGGGCCGCCGCGCGGTGCAGCCGGGCGCGTGGCTCCCGCAGCAGTGACATGTAGATGCCCTCGCGAATCAGCGCGTGGCCAAAACACAGGGTGTGGCCTTCGGCGCGCAGCAGGCCGGTGCGCAGGCTGGCGCTCAGTGCGGGGTTGGTGTGGTTGAGCACCGCAAACAGCGCCTGCGGCTCGAAGCGCTGGCCCAGCACGCTGGCCGTGCGCAGCACGTCCTGTTCGGCTGCGGGCAGGCGGTCCACCCGTGCAATCACCAGGCTGCGCAGCGAGGCGGGCAGGGCGGTGCCACCGGCCTCGCTGGCGTGGCGCAGCAGCTGGTCCAGATACAGCGGGTTGCCGCCGCAGCGCTCCACACACTCGCGCAGCCAGCCATCGGGCTTTGGGCCAAAGTGCCGTGCGAGTGCGGTGGCGTCTTCTTTGTCCAGCGGGCCCAGGTTGAAGGTGGTCAGGGGCGCATCGCCCAGTGCCTGCTGCCAGCCGCGCTCCAGCGGGTCGCCATCGCCCCGGCTGGTGGCCAGCAACACCAGCGCTTGTGTGCGGGCCAGCTGCGCCAGGCGCGCCATGCCTTCCAGGGTATCGGCGTCGGCCCAGTGCAGGTCTTCCGCCACCAGCAGCGTGGGCTGGCGCGCGCTGCTGCGGCTGGCCAGGTGCGTCAGCAGTTCATGCACGGCGGCGCGCCGGGCCATGGCGCCCGCGGCCTGCCAGGCGGTGCGGCCGTCGCTGGTCATGGCGCCTTGCACCAGGTCGGCCAGCGCGGCCTGCCAAAGCAGCGGCGCGTCACCCTCCAGCGCCAGGGCCACCTCGCCCACGCGCTGCGGCAGCAGCCCCGCCGCCCACTGAGCCAGCAGGCCGCCGCTGCGCCCGCCGCCGAAGTCCAGCGCCTGCGCGCCGACCACCACACAGCCTTGCGCCAGCGCATGGGCCCGCACAGCTTCCACCAGCCGCGTCTTGCCAATGCCCGGCTCGCCGCGCAGCAGCGCCACATGGCCGGCGCCCGCGCGGCATGCCAGATCAATGATCTGGTGCAAAGCGGCCCGCTCGGCATCACGGCCCATCAGCGGCGACGCCGCCATACCCTCCGCCGGCGCGATGGACTGCAGCCGCCACAGTGGCTGCGGCAAGTCGATGCCCTTGAGCGCATGCGGGCCCATGGCCTCAAAGCGGGCGCCGTCTCCCACCGTGCGCACCACCGCTTCGGACACCACGGTCTCATTCGAACCGGCCTGGCCCACCAGGCGCGAAGCCAGGTTGACCGCATCGCCCAACACCGTGTAGCCGCCGTGGGTCAGCCCGCCGGCCACCACCTCGCCCAACGACACGCCGATGTGCAGCTGCACGCTCTGCCCGAACGCCACGCCAAACTCTGAGGTGAGCACGGCCGCCACCTGGTGTAACGCCTGTGCCGCACGCAGTGCCCGCAGCGTGTCGTCGCCGTGTGCAATCGGGGCACCAAAAATCGCCATCACACCGTCGCCCAGGTGTTTGTCCACCAGCCCGCCGGCTTCGGTGATGGCGGGGTCGCACAGCGCGTAGAAGCGCTCGCACAGGCGCTGCACGTCTTCGGGGTCGAGCCGGGTGCACAGTTCGGTGAAGCCACAAATGTCGGCAAACAGCACCGCCGCCTGCCGCCGCTGCGCGGACAGACCGGCGGTGGGCGGTGGCTGGCGCGGCCCCTGCGCAATGG
>DATLGV010000195.1:0-18447 GCA_035540275.1 Acidovorax sp.
CGATGAAGCCCTCGACCTTCATGCGGTTGATGAGCATGAGCGCGGGGTTGGCCATGGGCAGCGGTGCGCCGTCGTAGCCGGCGATCATGCCGCACAGGGCGATGCGGCTGAAGGCGTTCATGCGCAGCATCACGGCGTCCATGATCCAGCCGCCCACGTTCTCGAAGTAGCCGTCGATGCCGTTGGGGCAGGCTTCCTTCAGCGCCTTGGACAGGGCCTTCACGTCGCTGTGGGCACGATAGTCGATGCAGGCGTCAAAGCCCAGGTCTTCCACCGCGTACCTGCACTTGTCCGCACCGCCGGCAATGCCCACCGCGCGGCAGCCACGGGCCTTGGCCAGCGCGGCAAACGCGCTGCCCACGGCGCCCGTGGCAGCGCTCACCACCACGGTGTCGCCTTCCTTGGGCGCAATGATCTTGACCAGGCCGTACCAGGCCGTCACGCCGGGCATGCCCACGGCGCCCAGGTAGTGCGACAGCGGCACATGGGTGGTGTCGACCTTGCGCAACGCGCCGGGCTGGTCGGCATTGATCACGCTGTATTCCTGCCAGCCGCCCATGCCCACCACCTTGTCGCCCACGGCGTACTTGGGGTGCTTGCTCTCCGCCACCTCACCGACGGTGCCACCGATCATGACTTCGCCCAGCGCCTGCGATGCGGCGTAGCTCTTGCTCTCGTTCATGCGGCCGCGCATGTAGGGGTCCAGGCTCAGGTAGTGGTGGCGCACCAGCACCTGGCCGTCCTGCAGCGCGGGCGTGTCGGTCGCGACCAGCTTGAAGTTGCTGGCCACCGCTTCGCCCTGGGGGCGGTTGTCGAGAACGATTTGTTGGTTGCGTGGCATGGAAAGCTCCTTCAGAAAATTCAACACTATGTTTTTGATAGCTGCCAGCGCATGTATCCATTGCGCTTGCAGGCAAAAAGGCTCTAAACCCTGCTGGTGACCTCGCCCACCGACTCAGTCGGTGGAGATGACCTTGAGATCATTCACATTGCGCCCGTCCACCGGCAGGCGCTTGACGTACTTGAACGTACCCGTGGCATGGCAGCACACCTTGCCTTGGGCGTCGTACACGGTGCCCTCCGTGAACGCCATGGTGGCCGTGCGGTGAATCAACCGCCCTTTGGCCACCAGCGGCCCGCGCGCGGGCTGCATGAAGCTGGTCTTCATCTCGATGGTGACCACGCCCATGTCGGGCGTCACGCTGCGCGCGGCCGTGGCCATGGTCACATCCAGCAGCGTCATCGACGCGCCGCCGTGGGTGACGGCAAACGAGTTCAGGTGCTCGGGCTTGGCTTCATAACGCAGCTCGGACTCGCCGTCCTCCATGCGGTGCAGCGTGAAGCCTAGGTGGCTGACAAAAGGGATTTCGACACCGAAACTGATCAAGTTTTTTTCCTTTGGAAACGTAGGTCGCAACTGGCGCGGCACAGGCGAGGGACGCAGAGCAAGGGCCGCCCCGCAGCGATTGCGTCGTCCCCCTTCCCGAATCGCGCAGCGATTCGAGAGAAGGGGGAAGCGGCGCAGCCGCTCAGGGGGATGCTCACCCTCCAGTAACGATACTCACCCCACCATCCACCGCCAGCCACTGGCCGGTGATGTGCTTGCCCGCATCCGACGCGTACAGCGCGCACAGGCCCTTCAGGTCTTCATCATCGCCCAGGCGGCCCAGCGGGGCGTGGGCGGCCAATGCCTCCTCGCCCATGGCTTTGAGCGTGCCCACCGTCATCTTGCTCGGGAAGAAGCCCGGGCAGATGGCGTTGACGCGGATGTTGTACGCGCCCCATTCGGCCGCCAGCGCGCGCGTGAAGTTGATCACCGCACCCTTGGAGGTGTTGTAAGCAATGGTGTTCATGCCCTTGGGGTTGCCGCCCAGGCCCGCGATGGACGCCACGTTGATGATGCTGCCGCTGCGGCGGCCGATCATGCTGTGCTTGGCGATGTGCTGGCTCAGGATGAAGTAGCCGCGCACGTTGAGGTTCATCACCTTGTCCCAGGCCTCCACCGGGTGGTCTTCGGCCGGGGCGCCCCAGGCCGCGCCGGCGTTGTTGACCAGGATGTCCACATGGCCCAGGCGCTGCAGGGTCTCGTCGGCCAGGCGGCGGATGTCTTCTTCCTTGGCGCAGTCGGCGGCGATCCAGCGCGCGTCGATGCCAGCGGCCTGCAGGTCGGCGGTGGCCTCTTCCAGGTCGGAGGCCTTGCGCGAGCTGAGCATGATCTTGGCGCCTGCTTCGCCCAGTGCGTGGGCCAGCTGCAGGCCCAGGCCGCGCGAGCCGCCGGTCACCAGGGCGGTCTTGCCCGTCAGGTCAAACAGTTGTTGGATGGTGCGTGTCATCGGAATGTCTCCTTGGTTTTTTGCCCGTCGATGGATGTTCTCGTTCCCAGCCCGGCGCGGGGGTGCACTGGTGCGCGCTGGTAACAGGTGGGAATGCAGGCAGCCATTGTGCGGCGCTACAAGGCTGCATTGTGTCGCCGCCGCGTCGGCGCGGCAGCAAAAGACAGTGTCAGCTCTGGGGGTCGGCCTTGAGCCGCGCGCGCACGGCGATCAGCACCACGCCCACGGCCGCCACCACGCCCCCACCCACCATCAGTACCCAGCCGGTGGATGCGTCGGTGCGCGCAGTGGCAATGCCCAGCACCAGCGTGAGCAGGCCGCCGTAGATCAGCACCCAGATGAGCTTTTGCAAGCGCTGCAACGTGCCCGGAGCCGCCATCAGAACGCCTCTTCGGGAAAGCTGGCGCAGGTCGCGTCGCGCGCGCTGACCACTTGCAGCCAGGCGCCGATCTTGGGCAGCTCGTAATGGAAGAAAAAGCGCATGGCGCCCATGCGGCCCACGCTGGCGGGCTGCGCCAGGGCCGCATCGGCCGCCAGCGTGGCGAGTGCAACGTCCAGCCACACCCAGGCCAGCACCGTGTGGCCAAAGGCTTGCATGTACGGTACGGCGTTGGCCAGCGCATCGGCAGGTTGCCCCGTGGCCCAGGCGGCCTTGGTGGCGGCGCCCACATCCTGCAGCGCCTTGCCCAGCGCGTTGGCATGGGCGGCCAGCGCGGGCACCTGGATGGCGCGCTCGATGGTGGCGTTGATGCGCCCGGCCAGAAGTTGCAGGCCACGCCCGCCTTCCATCAGCACCTTGCGGCCCAGCAGGTCCATGGCCTGGATGCCGTGGGTGCCTTCGTGGATCATGTTCAGGCGGTTGTCGCGCCAGTACTGCTCCACCGGGAAGTCGCGCGTGTAGCCGTAGCCGCCGTGGATCTGGATGGCCAGGCTGTTGGCCTCCAGGCACCATTCGCTGGGCCAGCTCTTGGCGATGGGGGTCAGCACCTCCAGCAGCAGGCGGGCCTCGTCGGCGGCTGCCGCATCCCCCGTATGTTGCTCGTCCACCAGCCGCGCGCAGAACAGGTTGAGCGCCAAGGCACCCTCGCCGTACGACTTTTGCGCCAGCAGCATGCGTTTGACGTCAGCATGCTCCACGATGCGCACCTGGGGCTGGGCGGCGTCCTTGACCACGGCCGCCGCGCCGTCCTTGGGGCCCTGCACCGGACGGCCCTGGGGGCGGTTCTTGGCGTAGTCGAGGCTGGCGTAGTAGCCCGCCAGGCCCAGCATGGTGGCAGCCATGCCGATGCCGATGCGCGCCTCGTTCATCATGTGGAACATGCAGTGCAGGCCTTTGCCGGGCTGGCCGACCAGGTAACCCACCGCGCCCGCCTGGCCGTCCACGGGGTACTTGCCCTCGCCAAAGTTCAGCAGCGTGTTGGTGGTGCCGCGCCAGCCCAGCTTGTGGTTCAGGCCCGCCAGCGCCACGTCGTTGCGCACGCCAGTCAGCTGGCCTTTGGTGTCCACCAGCTTCTTGGGCACGATGAAGAGGGAGATGCCCTTGGTGCCGGGCACCAGCTTGCCGTCCGGCCCCGGGATCTTGGCCAGCACCAGGTGCACGATGTTTTCGGTCAGCTCATGGTCGCCCGAGCTGATCCACATCTTGTTGCCCTTGAGGCGGTAGCGCGGGCCCAGCGGGTCGCTTTCAAAACCCTCGCCATCCGGCACGGCGCGCGTGGCCACGTCCGACAGCGAAGAGCCCGCCTGCGGCTCCGACAGGCACATGGTGCCCGACCAGCGGCCGTTGAATTCATTGAGCGCAAACACCTGCTTTTGCAGGTCGGTGCCATGCACCATGAGCAGGTTGGCGTTTCCCGAAGTCAGCAGGTTGGACCCAATGCTGATCGACGCGGCCGCAAAAAAGCTGTTGGCCGCCGCCTCCACCGTGTAGGGCAGCTGCATGCCGCCGATGTCGTAGTCCTGCGCGGCGCTCAGCAGGCCCGATTCTGCATAGGCGCGCCGTGCCTCATAGGTGGCCTGCGGCAGCACCACGCGCAGCGTGCCGTCGGGCTCGGTCTCGGTGCGGGGTTCTTCGGTGTCCACCACGCGGTTGAAGGGCGCGTACTTCTCGCGCGCGATGCGCTCGGAGGTGTCGAGCACGGCATCGAAGGTCTCGCGGGAGTGGTCCGCAAAGCGCTCGCGGGCTTGCAGCTTCTCGGCGTCCAGCCACTGGTAGAGCAGGAAATCGACGGTGGGACGTAGGCTCATGGCATTTCAGGGTTAAAACGGCCGCAGGCGCAGATAAATCATGCGCCAGCAGCTATCAAATAAGGAGTAAACGGCGCAGGAGTGAGGGGAAACATGCTCCCATCCCTTGCCACCATCAGGCGCCCGCAGGGGCCGGCGCTGCGCCATCGCGCGGTGGCAGTGCGGCAATGGTGCCTTGCGCCACGGCGCACAGCTTTTCGGTGCCCGCCTGCACCACGAACACATCGCAGCGGCACACGGCCTGCGCGCGGCCATGGTGCACCGCCTGCGCACGGGCGATGAGCAGTTCGCCCACCGCGGGCCGCAGGTAGTTGATCTTGAACTCGGAGGTCACCACCGGCACCCGCATGGCGGTGCCCCCGGCGTACGTGAGGGCGTTGTCGGCCACATAGCTCAGCACGCCCCCGTGCACAAAACCATGCTGCTGCAGCAGCTGGGGCGTGACGGGCAGGTGCAGCTCGCACTGCCCGGGCGACAAGGCATGCAGCCGCGCCCCCACCAGGATGCTGAACGGCTGCGATGCCAGTACCTCACGCCCCATGGCCAGGAAGACCTCGGGCGACACCACGACATCGGGGATGTCGGTGCGCGGTGGCGACGAGGTCTGCCCGGACATGGCTTAGAGCACCTCGAAAATGCCGGCGGCGCCCATGCCGCCGCCAATGCACATCGTCACGCAGACCTTCTTGGCGCCACGGCGCTTGCCTTCGATGAGGGCGTGGCCCGTGAGGCGCTGGCCCGACACACCGTAGGGGTGGCCCAGGGCGATGGCGCCGCCGTTCACGTTCAGGCGGTCGGCCGGGATGCCCAGCTTGTCGCGGCAGTACAGCACCTGCACGGCAAAGGCTTCGTTCAGCTCCCACAGGTCGATGTCCTGCACCGTGAGGCCCAGCTTCTTGAGCACCTTGGGCACGGCAAACACGGGGCCGATGCCCATTTCGTCAGGCTCGCAACCCGCCACCGCAAAGCCGAGGAAACGGCCCAGGGGCTTGAGGCCCTTCTTGCTGGCGTACTCTTCGCTGGTGACCACGCAGGCACCGGCGCCGTCAGAGAACTGGCTGGCATTGCCGGCCGAGATCAGGCCACCGGGCAGCGCCGAGCGCAGGCCACGGATGGCCTCTACCGTCGTGCCTTCCCGCGTGCCTTCGTCCTTGCTCACCGTGACTTGCTTGGTGATCAGGCCCAGCGTCTTGTCGGCCACACCGGCCGTGACGGTGATGGGGGCGATTTCGGCGTCGAACAGACCAGCGGCCTGCGCAGCGCAAGCCTTTTGCTGGCTGGCAGCACCGTATTCGTCCATGGCTTCGCGGCCGATGTGGTAGCGCTTGGCCACTTGCTCGGCGGTCTGCAGCATGCTCCAGTAAATCTCGGGTTTTTGCTTGGCCAGGGCCAGGTCCTGGATCATGTGCAGGTTCATCTCTTGCTGCACGCAGGAGATGCTTTCGACGCCACCGGCCACGAACACGTCGGCCTCGCCCGCAATGATGCGCTGGGCGGCCATGGCAATGGTCTGCAGGCCCGACGAGCAGAAGCGGTTGACCGTGACGCCCGATGCCGTGATGGGCAGGCCGGCCTTCAGCGCGATCTGGCGCGCGATGTTGCTGCCGGTAGCGCCTTCGGGTGTGGCGCAACCCATGATGACGTCGTCCACGTCAGCACCGTCGATGCCGGCGCGCAACACGGCGTGCTGCACGGCATGGCCGCCCAGGGTGGCGCCGTGCGTCATGTTGAACGAACCCTTCCAGCTCTTGGCGAGTGGCGTGCGGGCGGTGGAAACAATCACTGCGGAGGTCATGTGAATTCCTTTGATTCGGTGTCTGTGGATGCGGCTTACTGGAAGGCCTTGCCTTCGGCGGCCAGCTTGGCCAGCAGCGGAGCGGGCTTCCAGAACGCTGCGTCATCCAGCGGGTTTTTGGCAAAACGGTCCATGGCCTGCACCACGTTGAACAGACCCACTTCGCTGGCGTAGTGCATGGGGCCGCCACGGTGGATGGGGAAGCCGTAGCCGGTCAGGTACACCATGTCGATGTCGCCGGACTTGCTGGCAATGCCGTCTTCCAGGATGTGCGCACCTTCGTTGACCAGGGCGAACACCAGGCGCTGCACGATTTCTTCGTCCGAAATCTTGCGGGGCGTGATGCCGAGTTCCTTGCGGTGGTCTTCGATCATCTTGTTGACCAGGTCGCTCGGAATCGCATCGCGCTTGCCGGCCTGGTAGTCGTACCAGCCTGCGCCGGTCTTCTGGCCGAAGCGGCCCAATTCACACAGCTTGTCGGCGGTGCGGCTGTACTTCATGTCGGCGCGCTCGACGGCGCGGCGCTTGCGGATAGCCCAGCCGATGTCGTTGCCGGCCAGGTCGCCCATGCGGAACGGACCCATGGCAAAGCCAAACTTCTCGATGGCCTTGTCCACCTGCTGGGGCGTGCAGCCTTCGTCCAGCAGGAAGCCGGCCTGGCGGCTGTACTGCTCGATCATGCGGTTGCCGATGAAACCATCGCACACGCCCGAGACCACTGAGGTCTTCTTGATCTTCTTGCCGATGGCCATCACGGTGGCGAGAACGTCCTTGGCAGTCTCCTTGCCGCGCACCACTTCCAGCAGCTTCATCACGTTGGCGGGGCTGAAGAAGTGCATGCCCACCACGTCCTGCGGACGCTTGGTGAAAGCGGCGATCTTGTCCACATCGAGCGTGGAGGTGTTGGAGGCCAGAATGGCGCCGGGCTTGGCCACAGCGTCGAGCTGCTTGAACACGGCTTCCTTCACGCCCATCTCTTCGAACACGGCTTCGATGATCAGGTCGCAGTCCTTGAAGTCGTCGTAGCTCAGCGTGGTGCTCAGCAGGGCCATGCGCTGCTCGTACTTGTCTTGCTTGAGCTTGCCCTTTTTGACCTGGGCTTCGTAGTTCTTTTGGATCGTGGCGATGCCACGGTCCAGGGCTTCCTGCTTCATTTCCAGGATCTTGACGGGGATGCCCGCGTTCAGGAAGTTCATGGAAATGCCGCCGCCCATGGTGCCGGCGCCAATCACGCCCACCAGCTTGATGTCACGCTTGGTGGTGTCGGAGGCCACATCAGGGATCTTGCTGGCGGCACGCTCTGCCATGAACAGGTGGCGCAGCGCGCGCGACTCGGGCGTCCACATCAGGTTGATGAAGATCTCGCGCTCGACCAGCATGCCTTCGGCAAACTTCTTCTTGGTGGCAGCTTCGACCGCGTCCACGCACTTGGCAGGCGCAGGGAAGTTCTTGGCCATGCCCTTGACCATGTTGCGTGCGAACTGGAAGTACGCATCGCCTTCGGGGTGCTTGCAAGGGAAGTTGCGCACCAGGGGCAGAGGACGGGCATCGGCCACGCTTTGTGCAAACGCCAGGGCTTCTGCCGCCAGCGACTCGGCCGACGCGGCCATCTTGTCGAACAGCTTCTGGCCGGGCACGCCCGCAATCATTTCGCTCTTGACGGGCTCGCCGCTCACGATGAGGTTGAGCGCGGCTTCGACACCGATCACGCGGGGCAGGCGCTGCGTGCCGCCTGCGCCAGGGATCAGGCCCAGCTTGACTTCGGGCAGCGCGATGGAGCAGCCAGGCGCTGCAATGCGGTAGTGGCAGCCCAGGGCCAGCTCCAGGCCGCCGCCCATGGCGACGCTGTGCATGGCGGCCACGACGGGCTTGGCCGAATTTTCGATGGCGGCAATCACCGACAGCAGGTTGGGTTCTTGCAGCGACTTGTCGGTGCCGAACTCCTTGATGTCGGCGCCGCCAGAGAACGCACCACCGGCACCGGTGATCACGATGGACGTGACCGCTGCATCGGCATTGGCACGGCCAAGGCCGTCCACGATGCCCTGGCGGGTCGCCAGACCGAGTCCGTTGACGGGAGGGTTGGCCATGGTGATCACGGCAACGGAGCCGTGGACTTTGTATTCAGCGGTCATGGTGCTGTTGTTCCTTGGAAAGTGAAAAAGAACGATCGTGCGTTTTTATTGTAGAGACTTCAAAACCATTTGGCGTGTCAATTTGTCCCGGGCGGGACAAGGGGGTTTGGGGCATTTTCTGAAGAGCACACTCCGGAAGGCAAAAAAAAGGCGCTACCGAAGACCGGGCGCCTCTATAGATCGACTTGAGGGCAGCTTCTCAGGCTCCGCCATGCCCTTAGCCTGCGAAACTGGCGCGCCGCAGGCCAGCGCCCCCGCGCAAGGGCCGTCCCGCCGCGCTGGGGGCGTGCCCCTGGGGGGAAGGCGCCGCCAGGCGACTCAGGGGGGTTTCACACTTCAAGCCATTCCTTGCGGATGTAGCTGTCGGCCCGCAGGCTGTCCGGCGTGCCCTGGAACACGATGGAGCCATGCCCCATCACCAGTGCGCGGTCGGAAATCTTCATCGCAATGGTCAGCTTCTGCTCGATCAGCAGCACCGAGATGCCGCGCGACTTGATGGTCTGCAGGTACTGCCCCACCAGCTCGACGATCTTGGGCGCCAGGCCCTCGGTGGGCTCGTCGATGATGATCAGATCGGGGTCGCCCATCAGCGTGCGGCACAGGGTCAGCATTTGCTGCTCGCCGCCGGACATCACGCCCGCCTCGGTGTGCTGGCGCTCCTTGAGGCGGGGGAACATCTCGTACATGTCGTCAAACGACCAGCGGCTGTTCTTACCGCTGCCCTTCTGGCCCAGCATCAGGTTCTGGTGCACGGTGAGGTTGGGGAACACGTCGCGGCTTTCGGGCACGTAGCCCACCCCCAGGTGGGCGATCTCGTAGGCCTTTTTGCCGTTGAGGTCCTGCCCCTTCCAGCTGAGCGTGCCTTCCCAGTCCACGAGCCCCATGATGGCCTTGGCGGTGGTGGATCGGCCCGAGCCGTTGCGCCCCAGCAGGGCCACGATCTCACCGGGTTGCACATCAAAGGTCACGCCATGCAGCACATGGCTCTTGCCGTAGTAGGCGTGGAGATTTTCGATTTTCAGCATGTCAGTGTCCCGCCCCCTGCTCTTCTGCGATGACCGATCCCAGGTAGGCCTCCTGCACGCGCTGGTTGGCGCGCACCTTGTCGGGCGTGTCAAAGGCAATCACTTCGCCGTACACCACCACGGCGATCTTGTCGGCCAGGCCGAACACCACGCCCATGTCGTGCTCCACCGTGAGCAGCGTGCGGCCTTCGGTCACTTCCTTGATGAGGTGAATGAAGCGCGAGGTTTCGGTCTTGCTCATGCCGGCCGTGGGCTCGTCCAGCAAGATGACGTTGGCACCACCCGCGATGGTGATGCCGATCTCCAGCGCGCGCTGCTCGGCGTAGGTGAGGTTCATGGCCAGCGTGTCGCGCTTCTTGTCGAGCTTGATCATCTCCATGAGCTGCTTGGCGCGCTCGTTGGCGTCGTGCAGGTTCGACAGGAAGCGCAGGAACGTGTACTTGTAGCCCATGCTCCAGAGCACGCCGCAGCGCAGGTTCTCGAACACCGACAGCTTGGGAAAGATGTTGGTGATCTGGAAGCTGCGCGAAAGCCCGCGCCGGTTGATCTCGTACGGCGCCATGCCATTGATGCGCTGGCCGTTCAGGATCACATCGCCACTGGTGGGCGCAAAGCGTCCGCTGATCAGATTGAACAGCGTGGACTTGCCGGCACCGTTGGGGCCGATGATGGCCACGCGCTCACCGGGCGCGACGGCCAGGTTGGCGCCGCGGATGATCTCGGTCTTGCCAAAGCTCTTGCGCAGGTCGCGCAGTTCGAGCGCATAGGTTGCGTTGTCAGCCGCCATGGTTACAAAGCCTCCCCACGCTTGATTTCATGTTCTATTTCTTCCTGGATCTTGCCCCACTGGCGCACAAACTGGCGGCGGCAGAGTTCAAACAGGGCAAAGCCCGTCACCATCACAAACACCGCGCCAAACCAGCTGGTAAAGCCCTTGGCATTGAGCGTGGCGCCCAGGAAGGTCAGCTCTGGCCCCAGCGCCGCATTGAGCTGCAGGTGGTAGGTCATCTCGATCATGCAAGCCGCGCCCATCACACCCACCAGGGCCGCGCCGCCCAGGGCCAGGTACGAAGCCCACAGCTGGCGCAGCTTGCCAAACTTGGCCAGGCGCAGGTTCATCATGATCAGGCTGGCAACACCGCCGGGCGCATACATCACCATGAACAGGAACACCAGGCCCAGGTACAGCAGCCAGGCCTTGGACAGTTCGGACAGCAGCACCGACGCCAGCACCAGCAACACCGCACCAATGATGGGGCCGAAGAAGAACGTGGCCCCGCCCAGGAAGGTGAACAGCAGGTAGCCGCCCGAGCGCACCACGTTCAGGCTGTCGGCACCCGTCACGATCTCGAAGTTGATGGTAGCCAGGCCGCCACCAATGCCGGCAAAGAAGCCCGCGATGATGAACGCGAAGTAGCGCACCCGCTGCGTGTTGTAGCCAATGAACTCCACACGTTCGGGGTTGTCGCGCACGGCATTCAGGATGCGGCCCAGCGGTGTGCCGGTAAAGGCGAACATCGCCGCCGTGCAAACGAAGCAGTAAACGGCAATCAGGTAGTACACCTGAATCGCAGGACCGAAGCTGATGCCGAAGAACGACTGGCCGTACACGCGGTCGGTGGTGATACCGCCTTCGCCCCCGAAGAACTCGGGGAACATCAGCGCCATCGATGCCACCAGCTCGCCAATGCCCAGTGTGATCATGGCGAACGTGGTGCCCGACTTCTTGGTCGTCACAAAACCCAGCAAGATCGCAAAGAACGCCCCCGCCAGCCCGCCCACGATGGGGATGAGCACCAGGGGAATGCTGAAGCTGCCCTTGCCCGCCATGTTCATCGCGTGGATGGCAATGAAAGAGCCCAGGCCGGTGTACACCGCGTGGCCGAAGCTCAGCATGCCGCCCTGCCCCAGCAACATGTTGTACGACAGGCAGATGATGATGAGGTAGCCGATCTGCGAGAGCATGGTCAGCGCCAGGCTGCTGCGAAACAGCATGGGCGCGACGATCAGTGCGACAGCAAACAGCGTCCAGATCACAAAGCGCCCCACGTTCCAGGGCTTGAACCGGTAGTGCGACGTGGCACCAGAGACAGGATGAGTGGTCGAATTCATGGCTTCAGTCCTCCCGCGTGCCCAACAGGCCCTTGGGGCGGAAGATCAGGATCAGCACGAGGAACAGGTACGGCAGGATGGGCGCCACCTGGGAAATCGTGAGCTTGAGCAAGGGGTAGCCGAAGGTCTGGTCGGTCACGGCCACACCCACTGCCTTGAAGACGTGGATCAGCGAGTAGTCCAGCGCCACGGCAAAGGTCTGCACCACGCCGATCAGCAGCGAGGCAATGAACGCCCCCGCCAGCGAGCCCATGCCGCCGACCACCACCACCACGAAGATGATGGAGCCCACGGACGCGGCCATGGCTGGCTCGGTGACATAGGTGTTGCCGCCGATCACGCCCGCCAGGCCCGCCAGCGCGGCGCCGCCACCAAACACCAGCATGAACACGCGCGGCACGTTATGGCCCAGCGCCTCCACCATCTCGGGGTACTTGAGGGCCGCCTGGATCACCAGCCCGATGCGGGTGCGGGTGAGCAGCAGCCACACCGACAACAGCATCAGCAGCGCCACCAGCATCACAAACGAACGCGACTTGGGAAACTGGGTGCCGTACAGCGAGAACAGCGGCCCCTGCAGTTGCTCGGGCAGTCCGTAGGGCACCGTGGAGCGGCCCCAGACCAGCTGCACGACTTCCAGGATCAGGTACGACAGGCCGAACGTGACCAGCAGCTCGGGCACATGGCCAAATTTGTGCACCCGGCGCAGGGCATAGCGCTCGAACGCGGCGCCCAGCACAAAGACCACGAGCGGTGCCAGCACCAGCGCTGGCCAGAAGCCCACCACCCCGGAGATGGTGAACGCGAAATAGGCACCCAGCATGTAGAAGCTGGTGTGTGCGAAGTTGAGCACGCCCATCATGCTGAAGATCAGCGTGAGGCCGGAACTCAGCATGAACAGCAGGAGCCCGTAGCTCACGCCGTTCAGCAAAGAGATCACGAAAAACTCAGGATTCATTGGAATTTTTCATCACGGAGGGAAAAAAAAGGCCCGAGTACGTCGGGCCTCGAAGTTCTGACGGCTGGGAACAGGGTCCCAGCGCCAGCGCCGGATCAGGGGCGCTTCATCTGGCACGACGTGGGCGTGCTGGCCACGTAGGGCTCGTAGTACTTCATCGGCACGAAGGTGTAGCCGGTGTTCTCCGAGTCCATGGGGTACTTGCCGCCCGCCTTTTCCCACTTGGAAATGAACAGGCCCTGCTGCAGCTGGTGGTCGGTCTTGCGCATTTCGACTTCACCGTTGAAGCTCTTGAACTTCATGCCTTCAAACGCTGCAGCCACCTTGACGGGGTCGGTGGACTTGGCCTTCACAAAGCCTTCGGACAGCATGGTGAAGGCGTGGTACACGGCACCGGTGTACATGTCGTCGTTGAACTTCTTCTTGTAGTCCACCACGATCTGGTTCAGCGGACCAGGCAGGTTCATGTGGGCGTAAGCCACCATGTACACGCGGCCTGCGGCAGCAGCGCCCATGGCGGTCGGGCTGCCAGTGACGGAGCCGTAGTAGGTGTAGAAGTTGACGTTGTTCAGACCTGCGTCGTTCGCGGCCTTGATCAGCAGCGCCAGGTCAGAGCCCCAGTTGCCGGTGATCACGCTGTCAGCGCCCGATGCCTTGATCTTGGCGATGTAGGGCGAGAAGTCACGCACCTGGGCCAGAGGGTGCAGGTCGTCACCCACGAACTGCACGTCGGGGCGCTTGCGCTGCATCATCTCCTTGGCGAACTTGGAGACCTGGTGGCCGTGCGAGTAGTTCTGGTTGATCAGGTAGACCTTCTTGACCTCTGGCAGGTCCTTCATGTAGGTCGTCAGCGCTTCCATCTTCATGGAGGTGTCTGCGTCCAGACGGAAGTGCCAGTAGCTGCACTTGCTGTTGGTGAGGTCTGGGTCCACAGCGGCGTAGTTCAGGAACAGGACTTCCTTGCCGGGATTGCGCGCGTTGTGCTTTTCCAGCGCGTCCATGATGGCGAGGGCCGGGCCAGAGCCATTGCCCTGCACCACGTAGCGCGCACCCTGGTCCATGGCCGAGCGCAGTGCGCTGGTGGTTTCCTGCGGGCTCAGTTTGTTGTCGATGCCGATGATTTCGAATTTGACGCCGGCAGGGTTCTTCTTGTTGAACTCTTCAGCGATGAACTGGAAGCTCTTGAGCTGGTTCGTTCCCACGGCCGCCATCAGGCCAGAAAGGGGGTCGAGCCAGGCGATTTTGACCGTCTCGCCCTTTTGAGCGAAGGCCCCGCCAGCGCTTGCCAAGATTACCGAGGCTGCTACAGCCTTAATAGCGAACTTCATGCTTTTGTCTCCTTGTAAATCGACACAACGCAGCGTACCGCGTTGCAACAAAGCGATGCTCAGGGATTGCCCCTACCAGCGTCGCACACGTGACTGAACTCGGTGTCACCCCCTGAGGCGCTGCGCGCCTTCACCCCTCTCTCGCTGCGCGGGAGGGGGACGCACCCGGCGGCCCGGCAAAGCCGGTTCCACGGGTGCACTGGCCTGGTCTGCGCCAGGTTCGATGGCCTGTGACGATGACAAAGCACCGGCACAGCAGCTCTCAGAGACCCGGGAGCTTGTAATCCTTCAATTGCTCGCGCAATTTGGTCTTGAGCATCTTGCCCGTGGCCCCCAACGGAATGGCGTCGACAAACACCACGTCATCGGGGATCTGCCACTTGGCCGTCTTGCCTTCGTAGAAGGCCAGCAGCTCTTCGCGCGTCACCTCGGTGCCAGGGCGCTTGACCACCGCCACGATGGGGCGCTCGTCCCACTTGGGGTGCGGCATACCCACACAGGCTGCCATGGCAATCGCGGGATGGGCCATGGCAATGTTCTCGATGTCGATGGAGCTGATCCACTCGCCACCAGACTTGATCACATCCTTGCTGCGGTCGGTGATCTGCATGAAGCCGTCGGCGTCGATGGTGGCCACGTCACCCGTGGGGAACCAGCCGCGGCCCTGCGCGTCGCGCACCAGTGGGTCACCACCCTCGCCCTTGAAGTAGCTGCCTACGATCCACGGCCCCTTGACCAGCAGGTCGCCGTAGGTCTTTCCGTCCCAGGGCAGCTCGTTGCCGTCGCCCCCCACGATCTTCATGTCCACGCCATAGATCGCACGGCCCTGCTTTTGCAGGATCTTCATCTGCTCGTCCTTGGACATAACGAGGTGCTTGTTCTTGAGCGTGCACAGCGTGCCCAGCGGGCTCATCTCGGTCATGCCCCAGGCGTGCAGCACCTCCACGCCGTAGTCTTCCTTGAAGGCGTGGATCATGGCAGGTGGGCAGGCCGAGCCGCCGATCACCGTGCGGCGCAGGGTGGAGAACTTGAGGCCCGCAGGCTTCATGTGGCCCAGCATCATCTGCCACACGGTGGGTACGCCTGCCGCGTAGCTCACCTTCTCTGCTTCGATGAGTTCGTAGATGGACTTGCCGTCCATCGCCGGGCCGGGGAACACCAGCTTGCAGCCGGTGAGCGCGGCCGAGTACGGAATGCCCCAGGCATTGACGTGGAACATGGGCACCACCGGCAGCACCGAGTCGCGGGCCGAGAGGCACATCACATCGGGCAGCGCCGCAGCGTAGGCGTGCAGCGTGGTGGAACGATGGCTGTACAGCGCGGCCTTGGGGTTGCCCGTGGTGCCGCTGGTGTAGCACATGCTCGATGCGGAGTTCTCGTCAAACTCGGGCCAGGCGTAGTCGGACGAGTGCGCGCCAATCCATGCTTCGTAGCTCGTCAGGCCGGGAATGCCGGTGTCTGCAGGCAGCTTGTCGGCGTCGCACAGGGCGACCCATTTCTTGACGGTGGGGCACTTGGCATGCACCGCCTGCACCAGCGGCAGGAAGGTGGTGTCAAAACACAGCACCTGGTCTTCGGCGTGGTTGATGATCCAGGCGATCTGGTCAGGGTGCAGGCGCGGATTGACGGTGTGCAGCACGCGGCCCGAACCGCTCACGCCGAAATACATCTCCATGTGGCGATAGCCGTTCCAGGCCAGCGTGGCCACCCGGTCGCTGAACTGGAGCTTCAGGTCATCCAGCGCATTGGCCAGGCGGCGGGCACGTGCGGCGAGGTCGCGGTACGTGTAGCGATGGATGTCCCCCTCCACCCGTCGGGACACGATTTCGGCGTCGCCGTGGTGGCGCTCGGCGAATTCGATCAGCGACGAAATCAGCAACGGTTGACTCTGCATCAAGCCCAGCATGAATACTCCTTGGATGTTGTAGTGAATGGAACGGTCATCGTAGCGCGCGTACCGGCGTCCAGGTGTCGCCCGCGTCGTGCCCCCGCACGCCACTGGGATGAACCTGCGCACGCCGCAGCACCGCACTGGCGTGGCATCGGCGGCGGCACGGCAGCACCGTCGCCGAACCCCGTGAACTGCTGCGGAGTGTGCGCCCGGCGGACATGGCTGCCAACACTTGTCGTCCCACTGACAAAGGGCAAGGGAATACCCTGAACCGCAGGCACCGCTGCAGCGACAATCAGGCCCATGCTCTGCGCCGCCCCCTCCGCCCAACGCTTCATCGCCGCCCAGCCCTGGTTCGCGGGCCTGCCTGCCGCCATGCAGGAGCGGCTGCGCGAAGAGGTGTTTGCCGAGCAGGCCGACAAGGGCGCGGTGATGATGCCCGCCGGCAGTGCCGTGCAGGGCTGGCATGCCGTGCTGTCGGGCCTGGTGATGCTGCAGAGCCCCACCAGCCAGGGCCGGTCGTCTGCCTTCATCGGGGTGCCCGATGGCGAATGGTTTGGCGAAGGCTCGGCCATGAAGCCGGAGCCCCGCCGGTACCACGTGGTGGCGCTGCGCCCCACCACCCTGCTGTGCCTGCCACTGCCGCTGTTTGCCACCCTGCGCGAGACCAGTCTGGCGTTCAACCAGTTCCTGGTGCTGCACCTGAACATGCGGCTGGGCCAGGCCATGACGATCATCGAAGCCGGGCGCACCCAGTCCACCGAGCACCGCGTGGCGCTGTACTTGAGCCGCCTGTTCTGGCGCAGCACGCGGCGCCTCAACCTCACGCAGGAGGAGCTGGGCCAGCTGGTGGGCCTGTCGCGGCAGACCGTGAACAAGGTGCTGCGGTCGCTGGAGGGCATGGGCATCGTGTCGCTGGACTTCGGGCGCGTGGCCATCGTGGACGACGAGGCGCTGAACGCATACCTCGCCGCCACGGCAGCGCACTGACCACTCGCATCGGGCCAAGGGCTGTTTAACATCTGCAGCGCGAGGGTCATTGCACGCTCAGGCGTGCCGCCTTCTGGTCCGCATCAAAGATGAATTTGCGGGGCCAGGGCTGCCAGGTCTGGCCCAGCGTGGCGTTATTGGGATCGCCGGTGTGCACAAACGCCCGCAGGCTGTCCATCATGGCCCGCGACAGGGCCAGGCGCCCCGGCTGGTTCGCAGTGCTGTTGGTCGCCTTCGCAAACACCGAGGGACCGAAGTTGCCAAACACAAAGGGCAGGTCGAACGCATGGGCCGCGCCGTACACATCGTTCCACGGCGCAGGCTGCTGGGCCCAGTTGAACTGGTAGTTCCACACGTTGCTCTGCTGGCTGCGCAGGGCGTTGAGCAGGTTGTCGCGGCTGGCGCCAATGAACACATTGCCCAGCAACTGGGTGCGTGCGTTGTAGCCCGTGCCCGGGGCTGTCACCGGCAGGTAGGACGCATCCAGAATGTCCGCCGCAGTCAGGGTCGTGGGCGCATCGGGGTCAAAGCGCTGCATCATCGCAAAGCGGTCGGCATCGCCGATCTTCATGCCGGGCTTGCCGCCCAGCAGCACCAGGAACGGAGCAAACAGCTTGCCCTCCTCGGCCGTGTAGCCGGAGAGCACAGGCACCTTCTGATAGCGCCCGGCCCCAATCTCGGCGATGGGATCAACCGGCACCACCACACCGTCCGGTATGGGGCCAGAGCCTGTCAGCCCCTTGGCCAGCACCGTCTGCAGGATGACCCGCGCATCCTTGCCGCGCAGGTAGCTGGCCACCTGTGCGGGGGGCCAGCTGGCCACCAGGGTCAGTGCTTCTGGCAATGCGGGCGCCAGGCCATCGGCCACGGCCAGGTGCGCCAGCAGCTGGCTGGCCTGTGTGGCGTAGCGGGAGACCGGGTTGAGTGTGGGGATCGACCCGGCGGGCAGGTTGGTTGCCAGGGAGATTCCCCCACTGATCGGCAGCAGTTTGTGGAACAGACCGCTGGCCTGCGGCGCCGTCAGCAGCGCCAGGGCATTGATGGCCCCCGCCGACTGCCCCATCAACGTGACATTGCCTGCATTGCCGCCAAACCGGGCGATGTTGCCCTGCACGAACCGCAGCGCCTGCACGATGTCCAGCAACGCATAGTTGCCGGTATAGGCGCTGCCGCCCGCGTTGCCGCCACTACCGTTGTTGCCCGCATGCAGGGCGGGCAACTGCAGATACCCCAGCACATCAAGCCGGTAGTTGGCCGTGACCACGATGGCATTGGCCGACTGGGCCAGCGCCGCGCCGTCGTACACCGGGTCGGCGGTGTAGCCCGAGATGGCACTGCCGCCGTGGATGAAGACCAGCACCGGCAGGTTGTCCTGCGCGGTGGCCGGGCGCCAGATGTTGAGGGTCAGGCAGTCTTCGCTGCCCAATGGAGTGTTCAGCGTCTGGCCAATGGTGTCGTCAAAGCGGTTGTTGGCGCCCGGGCCATAAATGCGGCCCATCTGCAGGCAGGCGCTGCCAAAGCGGGTGGCGCTGCGCTCGCCCGTCCAGGCGGCGGGCTCCACAGGCGGTTGCCAGCGCAGGGCCCCCACGGGGGCCTGCGCTGGCAACCGCCTGTGGAGCCCGCCGCCTGGACG
>DATLGV010000196.1:0-4202 GCA_035540275.1 Acidovorax sp.
AGCCGGACTACCACCTGTTTGTGCTGGGCGAAGTGGGCAGCGGGCGCGCGTCACTGCTGCGCCAGGCCATGCAGGCCGAGGCTGCGAAACGCGCCGTGCCCCCCGACCTGTGCTACCTGCACCACTTTGACCAGCCCGACCGCCCCCGCGCGCTGCGCCTGCCAGCGGGCGAGGGCCGCTTGCTGCGCGTGGGCATGGCCGACATGGCGCGCAGCCTGCAGGCCGACATCCCCAAACGCCTGACCGGCCCCGACTTCAAGGCCGAGGCCGAGCGCATCGAAAAAACCTGGCAAGCGCAAGAGAACGAAGCCTTTGCCGCGCTGGACGCGTTTGCCGAGGCGCGCCAGTTCCGCCTGAGCCGCGAGGCCGGGCACATGGTGTTCACCCTCACCGGCCCCAAGGGTCAGCCCCTGACCGAGGCCGAAGCCCGCGCCCTGCCCCGCGAGCGCCGGGCCGAGATCGATGCCGCCGAGCAGGAGCTGCGGGCCGAGATCGCCAGGTTTCTGGAGACCACCCGCCCGCTGGAGCGCACGCGCGACGACGCGCTGGCCGCCCTGCGCCGCCAGACCGTCAAGCCGCTGGTGGAGCACGCGCTGCATGGCATCCGCCAGGGCCTGCGCAAGCAGATCAAGGACGCCGTCAAGCTCACGCAGTGGCTGGACCAGGTGGAGCGCGCCGTGCTGGACCACATCGACCTGTTCGAGCCCGGCGACACCGACCAAGGCCCGGACGCCGAGGACGACCGCAAGGACGCGCTGGACGACCTGCTGGCCCGCTGCCAGGTGAACGTGGTGGTGGACAACCACGGCCGCACCAGCGCCCCCGTGGTGGTCGAAGACAACCCCACGGCCCGCACCCTGTTTGGCAGCATCGAGCACGGCGCAGACGCCGACACCGTGCAGGCCGACCACGCCAGCATCCATGCAGGCAGCCTGCTCAAGGCGCACGGCGGCTTCATCCTGCTCCACCTGCACGACCTGGCCGCCGAAGAAGGCCTGTGGCCGCGCCTGCGCCGCTTTCTGCGCTGCGGGCGCCTGCAGATCGAGGACGGCAGCGGCGGCGCTGGCGCTGGCCTTGCACATGGGCTGGGCGGGGCCGTGGCGCTGCAGCCCGAGCCGGTGGACGTGGACGTGAAGATCGTGCTGATCGGATCGGTGGAGGAGTACTACGCCCTGCAGGAGGCCGACCCCGACGCCGCGCGGCGCTTTCGCGTGAAGGTGGATTTTGTGGAGCATTTTGTGGCCACGCCCGCCACGCAGCAGGCCACCGCCATCTTTGTGGCCCGCAGCTGCCACAAGCGCGGCCTGCCCCACTTCGCGGCCAGTGCCGTGGCCCTGCTGCTGGAGCAAACCCACCGCGAGGCCGACGACCAACGCCGCCAGAGCGCGCTGTTCGCCCACACCGAGGCCTTGCTGATCGAAAGCGCCGCGCTGTGCCGGGCGCGCGGTGGCGCCCTGGTGGAGGCCCCCGACGTGCTGGCCGCCCTGCAGGCCCGCAAGCTGCGCCACAACTACCCCGAGCAGCAACTGCACGAATCGATCACCGAGGGCGAGCGCCTGATCACCCTGCACGGTACCGTGGCGGGCCAGATCAACGCCATGACGCAGATCGACCTGGGCGACTACCGCTTCGGCTTTCCGGTGCGCATCACCGCGCGCACCTTTGCCGGGCAGGAGGGCCTGCTCAACATCGAGCGAGAAGTCGACATGTCCGGCCCCATCCACGACAAGGGCGTGCTGATCCTGCACAGCTACCTGACCGCACTGTTCAGCCATGTGGCACCGCTGGCGCTGAATGCGTCCATCGTTTTCGAGCAGGAGTACAGCGGCGTGGAAGGCGACTCGGCCTCGTGCGCCGAGCTGTATGCGCTGCTGTCCAGCCTGTCCGGCCTGCCGCTGCGCCAAGGGATTGCCGTGACCGGCGCATTGAACCAGCACGGCGAGGTGCTGCCCGTGGGCGGCATCAACGAAAAGATCGAGGGCTGGTTCCAGGCCTGCGTGGAGGCCGGGCTGGACGGCACGCAGGGCGTGCTCATCCCCGCCCGCAACCAACGCCACCTGATGCTGGACCGCGCCATCCTGGACGCCGTGGAACGCGGCCTGTTCAGCGTTTACACCATGGGGCATGTGAGCGAAGGCATTGCGCTGCTGACTGGCGAGGCGTCGGGCATGAGCCCCGCCGAGCTGCTGCAGGCCCGGGCGGACGTGGCCGCCCGGGTAGCCGACACGGTGCTCACCCGCGCCGAGCAGACGCTGCGCGCCTACCGCCGCGCCTGCCAGAGTGCAGGGCATACGCGGCGCGGCCGCAGCGGGCTGCGGCGCGGGGACTGAAACACCCTGCCCCGGGGGCGAGCAGGGGATGTTGAAAACCAAGGCGCACTTTGCGCTGGCAGGTGCATGTGCAGCCCGCCGGGCGCATGGGTCCGGGCAGGATGGGATGAGAGAGGGCCAGTGTCATCACGTGTCCTGACTTGTCCTGACGTGTCCTGAGTTGGAAATTCATTTCACCAACGAAATTCCAATGCGCGCGCCCAGCGCGGTGTGTGGTCAAGGCATGGCCCGCTTGGTCAGCAAGGTGTGAGCCTCCGCCACCTACTTCACGGCAAACCCGCGCCCCTGCTCACGGGTGCGTACCGGGCGCAGCCAGCCATGCTGCGGGGTCCTTCCACCGCCACCACCATACGCAATATCGCAAAAAGAAATCATTCTCATTTGTAGTATAAAATCAGGCTTTCGCGAGCCACAGCCTCTTCTACGGCTGCAGCCAGCACCCACCGTCCCCAGATGTTTTCGGGTTGCCTGGTTTGAACCGTCCCCCTTTCTTTGCACCTGGCCCTGGCGCCGTTCCCGCGCCAAAGCGGCCCCGTGCGCTGGCGGCGTCTGCGGGGCACCGCGACGGACATGCCGCACACAGGTGCAGCGCCCTCTGACAGCCCTCCCAGCCATGCCCAGCCCCACCGCCCTGCGCCGCTGGAGCTGGACCCACAAGTGGTCCAGCCTGGTGTGCACCGTCTTCATGCTGCTGCTGTGCCTCACCGGTCTGCCGCTGATCTTTCACCACGAAATCGGCCACCTGCTGGGCACCGAGGTCGAGGCACCCGCCCTGCCCGCCAACACGCCCCGCGCGAGCCTGGACCAGGTGCTGGACACGGCAAAGGCGCTGCACCCCGATCGTGTGGTGCAGTTCGCATCGCACGCCGAGGACGATGACAAGGTCTGGTTCGTCACGCTCACCCCCACCCCGGCGCCCACGGACGATTTCAAGTCGGTGGCGGTGGATGCACGCACCGCCAAGGTGCTGGCGCAGCCGCGCTTTGACGAGGGCTTCATGTACGTGATGTTCAAGCTGCACGTGGACCTGTTCGCCGGGTTGCCGGGCAAGCTGTTTCTGGGCTTCATGGGCTTGCTGCTGCTGGTGGCCCTTGTCACCGGCGTGGTGCTGTATGCGCCGTTCATGCGCAAGCTCGCGTTCGGCGAGGTGCGGAGCGAGCGATCCGCGCGCGTGAAATGGCTCGATCTGCACAACCTGCTGGGCATCGTCACGCTGGTGTGGGCCTTCGTGGTGGGCGGCACGGGCATGATCAACACGTGGGCCGACCTGCTCATCAAATACTGGCAGCACGACCAGCTGTCGGTGCTGCTCAAGCCCTATGCAGGTCAGCCCCTCGTGCCCGCCGCCGAGCGCGGCCCGCTGCAGCCGGCGCTGGAGGCCGCGCAGGCACAGGCGCCGGGCACCAGGCTGTCGTTCATTGCCTTCCCGGGCACGGCGTTCTCCAGCCCGCACCACCACACGTTTTTCCTGCGCGGCAACGAGCCGCTGACCTCGCGCCTGCTCCAGCCCGTGCTGGTGGATGCGCGCACGGCCGAGGTCACCGCCTCGCCCCGGCTGCCGTGGTACGTGACGGCGCTGCTGGTGTCACAGCCGCTGCACTTTGGCGACTATGGCGGCATGCCGATGAAGATCCTCTGGGCGCTGCTCGACCTGGCCACCATCGTGGTGCTGGGCAGCGGGCTGTACCTGTGGCTGCGCAAGGGCGTGCAGGCGGGCGGCAGCAGCAGCAGCAGCAGCAACAACGCCCGCGCCAGCCACGCCAAGGCGCCGACGGTGCCAGGCCCCGCGGGCCGCCACACGCGCCCGCAGCCCGCTGCGCCCCACGCTGGGCCGCGCATGGAGCCGAGCCCGTTCTGGTCGCTGTGGGGATG
>DATLGV010000197.1:0-5822 GCA_035540275.1 Acidovorax sp.
GGCCACGCTGCGCGATCTTGAGCGCACCAACGCGGTTGCCCAGTTCGGCACAGCGCACCAGGGACCAGCCCTTTTCCAGACCAAACAGCAGCGCGCCGCGCCAGGCATCGCCACAGCCCGTGGGGTCCACCACGGCGGCAGGCTTCACCGGGGGTACATGGGTTCTGTCGCCATTCACCCAGACCTCGCAGCCCTCAGCGCCCAGTGTCACCACCAGCCCCTGCACCTTGCGGGAGATGTCGGCCAACGACCAGCCGGTACGGTCGCAAAGCATTTTCCCCTCATAGTCATTGACGGTGACCCAGGTGGCCTGTTCAATGAACTGCGCCAGCTCCTGCCCGTTGAACATGGGCAGGCCCTGGCCCGGATCGAACACAAACGGGATGCCCGCCGCGACGAACTGGGCTGCATGCTCCAGCATGGCATCACGCCCATCCGGCGCGATGATCCCCACGCCAGCACTGCTGTCTGCACCAATGCGGTTGGCATGGGCCTGCATCATGGCGCCCGGGTGAAAGGCCGTGATCTGGTTGTTGTCACGGTCCGTCATGATCATCGCCTGTGCGGTGTAGGTGTCTTGCACCTGCCCGACGTGGCGCGCGCTGATGCCGAGCGACTGCAGCCGCTGCAAGTAGTCGGCACCGTCGCTGCCCAGCATGGCCATGGGCAGCGGCTCGCCCCCCAACAGCTTGAGGCTGTAAGCGATATTGCCCGCACACCCCCCGAAGTCGCGGCGCAGCGAGGGGACCAGGAAGGACACATTCAGGATGTGCAGCTGATCCGGCAGGATCTGCTCGGCAAAACGCCCCTCGAAAGTCATGATGGTGTCGAACGCCAGGGAACCGCAAATGAGGGCAGCCATAGAGAGTGAAACTCGGTAAGTTGTGGGAAGAAATCAGGGATAGAAAGCCAGCAGCCGGTAGCCTGCCACACGCGCACCGCCCGTGGTCACGAGCACCGACACCGATGTGCCCCACTCGCCCTTCGCGGGAAGCTCCGCCGGCGCTGCCATATCGGTGGGCAACAGGACCCGCCGCAACACAGGCTGGTCCTGCGCATCGGTCAAGGTCAACTCCACGGCAGGCATGGCCAGGGGGATGGTGGCGGTGCTCTTCATCGTCAGCGCCAGCTGGTAGCTGTCGCCGCGCGCCTTGTTGAAGGACGAACTGTCGATGACCACATCGGTAATCTGGCGCACGGGCGCAAGCTCGCAGCGCAAGGGCTCGCACAATGTCAGCAGCCAGGGCCGGGTGCGCATGTCCAGGGCCGCAATGTGATCGCGCTCCTGCACCACAATCTGCAAGCCCAGGCCCAGCAGAGCAACGACAAACACCAGCCCCAGCGCCATCCGAACGACGGGCTTGCGCCAGAACGCCTTGCGGCGCGCAGCCAGCACAAAACTGACCTCGGGGTCGGACTCCTGGTCCTCGGCCTCGTCGTCATCATCATCGGCAGCATGCCGAGGTCGTACCCGCAGGTTGGCCGCGTGCGACTCGTCCTTCACCAGCTCCATGGCCGGCGACTCCGGCACATCCGCCTTGGGCACAAAATCGACGGAAGGCAGCGGAGGCGCCAGAGCGATGGGCCTCGCGACCGGCGCTGGCGCGGGCTCCTGCACGTCCTCCAGGCGCGTGGCATTTGCGTCGGGCGACAGAGCCAAGGCACCGGATGCCCCCGTTGGCTGGATCAGCCCGGCGGAGAGGCCACCCGCGCCATCCGCATCCACGGGTGCATCC
Source organism: Acidovorax sp. (assembly GCA_035540275.1). Lineage (GTDB taxonomy): Bacteria > Pseudomonadota > Gammaproteobacteria > Burkholderiales > Burkholderiaceae_C > Acidovorax. The sequence continues at coordinate 1,737 of DATLGV010000197.1, forward strand.
AGCGCCACCTCGGCATCGCGAAGTTCTGCAAAGGGCAATTCGTAACCTTCGGGGCTGGAGGGCACGGCCACCGATGGCAGAGATCCACCGGCCAAGCCGCCCGCCTCCTTGACGACAACAGGCGTCCTCAAGCCCGATTGCGCCGCAACGGCATCCCCGAGCACGCCCCCATGGGCATCCTGGACGGAAACACCCGTGCGTGGCGCAGTGGTTGGCGTCACCACCGGGTCTGGAGCGTCCGAGGGCGTTGTGACCGATAGCGAAGTACCGGCCTCCACCGCAGCCGCGGCCCGTGGCGCACTGTGGGCTCTCCAGGCGAAGGGAGCGACAACGTCATCACCCAAAACCTCTGGGGACGTTTCCTGGCGAGCCCCAGCGGTAAGAAACGCAGGCACGGCAGGGCTGGGGATATCCAGCACAAGGGCAGCGGGCACATCATGAACCACGCCGAACAGTGAGGGATCAACGGCCTTGGTGACAGCGGCCCGGGGAGCGGAATCCGAAACACTCCCGGTGACAGGCGTTCCCGCCTGGGCCGCAGGCCCGGCAGCAGGCGTAGCGACGCCGGCTGATTTGCCTCCGCCCCACGCCCCCCGCGCATCCGGCTTGCGGGCTACCGGGGCCGCGGGCGCCCGCAGGTCCGTGAGCGACACATCGGGCAGCAGCGCCTCAGGCGCCACCGGCAGCAAATGGGCGGAGGCATCGAACACCTCCTTGCATTGGCCGCAGCGCACCCATCCCTCCGAGATGCGCAATTGGTCCGCCACGACCTTGAAGGTGGTGGCGCAGGACGGGCAGCGGGTGATCTGGCTCATCAGCAACGGATTGTAGAGGCCATGCCACGGCCGCCAGAACGGCGCTTGCGCACGTTCAACGGCGGGCGGTCATCAGAATCCAGCCGTCTTCGGCGTCTGCCACTTCCAGCGGCAGCCAGGGCGCGTAGGCCTCCTTGAGCTCATCCGCCTGGCGCTCCAGAATGCCTGCCAACACCAGGTTTCCGCCCGCAGCCACATAGCTGCACAGCAGCGGGGCCAACACCCGCAACGGCGTCGCCAGGATGTTGGCCAGCACCGTCTGGTATTCGCCTTGTGCCTTGTCCGGCAGGCCTGCTTTGAGCGTGACCTGATTGGCCTCGGCGTTCTGTACGGTGGACTCCACAGCCGCAGGGTCGATATCGACTGCATCAATGTCCGTAGCGCCGAACTTGGCCGCACCAATGGCCAGAATGCCCGACCCGCATCCGTAGTCCAGCACCCGCCCCAGCGGGTTGCCCTGACCGGGCTGCGTAGCGCCGTTGCGCGCAATCCAGCGCAGGCACATGCGTGTGGTGGGGTGTGTGCCCGTGCCAAACGCCAGGCCGGGGTCGAGCCGGATGCTGCGCACCGCCTGGACGGGCAGCTCATGCCAGGTAGGCACGATCCAGAAATCGGGCGTGATGTCCACCGGTGCAAACTGCGACTGGGTCAGCCGCACCCAGTCCTGCTCGGGCACGTGGGCCACACCCAGCACCTGGCAGCCCACAAAAAAGTCTTGCACCACCAGCAATTGCTGCGCTTCACGGGCCGCCACCTCGGACGGGAACAAAGCGACCACACGGCTGCGCTGCCAGCCATCTTTGGGCGGCGGCATGCCGGGCTCGCCAAACAGCGCCTGTTCAGCGTCGGTCTGCGCATCGGCGTCTTCCACCGATACGGAAAGCGCATCCAGCGCGTCCAGCGCGTCGCTGACCGCTTCAATCCGGTCCTCGGGGCACATCAGACTCAGCTCAAACATAGGCGTCTCTCAAAAAAAGTGAAATGCTGGCACCCGTTGCCAGGAGCCAGCATGTGAACGGCCTGCAAGTCTGCCTGCTCAGCGCTTATGCTGCGACAGCCACTCTTCCAGGTAGTGAATGTTGGTGCCACCCGCCATGAACTTGGCGTCCACCATCAGCTCGCGGTGCAGCGGCACGTTGGTGTTGATGCCTTCGATCACGGTTTCGGACAGCGCCGTGCGCATGCGCGCCAGGGCCTGCTCACGCGTGTCGCCGTGCACGATGATCTTGCCGATCATCGAGTCATAGTTCGGCGGCACAAAGTAGTTGCTGTAGGCATGCGAGTCCACGCGCACGCCAGGGCCACCCGGCGGGTGCCAGGTGGTGATGCGCCCCGGCGACGGGATGAACTTGTACGGGTCTTCCGCGTTCACCCGGCACTCGATGGCGTGGCCGCGGATTTCGATCTGGCGCTGGGTGAAGGGCAGCTTCTCGCCCGCCGCCACCATGATCTGCGTCTTCACGATGTCCACGCCCGTGATCCATTCGGTCACGGGGTGTTCCACCTGCACGCGGGTGTTCATCTCGATGAAGTAGAACTCGCCGTTCTCGTACAGGAACTCGAAGGTGCCTGCGCCACGGTAGCCGATCTTCTTGCAGGCGGCCACGCAGCGCTCGCCGATCTTCTCGATCAGCTTGCGCGGGATGCCAGGGGCCGGCGCCTCTTCGATCACCTTCTGGTGGCGGCGCTGCATGGAGCAGTCGCGCTCGCCCAGGTACACCGCGTTGCGGTGCTTGTCGGCCAGTATCTGGATCTCGATGTGGCGCGGGTTCTGGAGGAACTTCTCCATGTACACCGCCGGGTTGCCAAACGCTGCACCCGCCTCGGCCTTGGTCATCTGCACGGCATTGACCAGCGCAGCCTCGGTGTGCACCACGCGCATGCCGCGGCCACCGCCGCCGCCTGCGGCCTTGATGATCACGGGGTAGCCGATGGCCTTGGCGATGCGGCGGATCTGCACCGGGTCGTCGGGCAACTCGCCCTCGGAACCCGGCACACAGGGCACGCCCGCGCGGATCATGGCCTGCTTGGCAGACACCTTGTCGCCCATGATGCGGATCGACTCGGGCGTGGGGCCGATGAACTGGAAGCCGCTCTTTTCGACGCGCTCGGCGAAGTCGGCGTTCTCGGACAGGAAGCCGTAGCCCGGGTGGATGGCTTCGGCGTCGGTCACTTCGGCCGCCGAGATGATGGCCGGCATGTTGAGGTACGACAGTGGCGAGGGTGCGGGGCCAATGCAGACGGCCTCTTCGGCCAGCTTGACGTACTTGGCGTCGCGGTCGGCCTCGGAATAGACCATCACGGCCTTGATCCCCAATTCACTGCAGGCGCGCTGAATGCGAAGGGCAATCTCCCCCCGGTTGGCGACCAGAATCTTTTTAAACATATTGTTTTTCCACAATGCGACGCAATGCACGCGGCGCGTGAAACCGACACGGCGTCCGCCAGCGACCGCCGCGCAAGGGCCGCCCCGCCGCGCTGGCGGTGTCCCCCTTCCCGCAGTGCGCGGCACTGCGAGAGAAGGGGGAAGCGCCGCAGGCGCTCAGGGGGTTGCTCTCATTCATTCGATGACGAACAAAGGTTGTCCGTATTCCACGGCCTGGCCGTTTTCGCCCAGGATGCGGGTCACAGTGCCCGACTTGTCAGCCTCGATCTCGTTCAAGATCTTCATGGCCTCGATGATGCAGATGGTCTCGCCTTCCTTGACCTGGCTGCCCACTTCGACAAAAGGCTTGGCGCCGGGGCTGGACGAGCGGTAGAAGGTGCCCACCATGGGGGACTTCACGATGTGGCCGGTGGGGGCTGCTGCGGCGGCAGGGGCAGGCAACTCCGCCACGGGTGCGGCTGCAGGCGCAGCGGCAGGGGCTGCCACGGGGGCCGCCACATACTGCTGAACCACGGCACCACCGCTCTTGACGATGCGGACTTTGCCCTCGGCTTCCGTGATTTCGAGTTCAGAGACATTCGACTCGGACACGAGATCGATGAGGGTTTTGAGTTTTCGCAGATCCATGGAAGCTCCAACGGCTATAAAACTGAATAGGGCGCGAATTTACTCCAATTTCACGCTATCGCAGTCTTTCACACGCATTTTTCATGAACTTCGGCATGGAAAAGTGCCGTTTCATCGAGAGAAGACACGCCGAGAACCCCTATGCTGCCCGTGTATGCAGGCGCGCATCCTCAACGCAGACCCGCCCAGAGTTGCAGGTCCTGGGTAGTCACTTGCCCCATTTTACGATGCAGCACCTTCCCCTCCCCGCCCAGGACC
>DATLGV010000198.1:0-1533 GCA_035540275.1 Acidovorax sp.
GACAAGGTGACCGTGCACCAGCTGCTGCTGGGCGGTGGCTTTGGCCGGCGGCTGGAGGTGGACTACGTGGCCCAGGCCGCCGCCATTGCCAAGGCTGCTGGGGGCGCACCGGTGCAGACGCTGTGGTCCCGCGAGCAGGACCTGCAGCACGACTTCTACCGCCCCGCCTGCGTGGCGAGGTTCAAGGCCGGGCTGGACGCACAGGGCCAGCTGGTGGCCTGGCACAACATGTCGGCAGGCCAGGCCATCGTGCCGCAGGTGCTGGCCCGTACCTTTGGCCTGCCGGGCGCCGGGCCGGACAAGACCGCGTCCGAAGGCGCGTTCGACCAGCCCTACGAGTGGCCCCACGCACGCATCGCCCACGAGATCATCGACCTGCCGCTGCCCGTGGGCTTCTGGCGCTCCGTGGGGCATTCGCACCAGGCGTTTTTCAAAGAGAGTTTTGTGGACGAAGCGGCCTACGCCGCCAAGAAGGACCCGGTGGCCTTCCGTGCCGCATTGCTGCAAAAACACCCGCGCCACCTGAAGGTGCTGCAAAAGGCGGCCGAGCTGGCGGGCTGGGGCCAGCCCTTGCCGCCCGATGCGTCGGGCGTGCAGCGGGCGCGTGGCGTGGCGCTGCACCAGTCGTTCGGCTCCATCGTGGCGCAGGTGGCCGAGGTGTCGGTGGGCGCCGACAAGGCCATCCGCGTGCACCGCGTGGTGTGCGTGATCGACTGCGGCGCGGCCATCAACCCCAACCTCATTGCCCAGCAGATGGAAAGCGCGGTGGTCTACGGCCTCACGGCGGCGCTGTGGGGCGAAGTGACCATCAAAGACGGCCAAGTGCAGCAGAGCAACCTGCACGACTACCCCCTGCTGCGCATGGCCGACTGCCCCCGCGTGGAGACCCACATCATCGCCAGCGCCGAGCCCCCCGAGGGCGTGGGCGAGCCCGGCGTGCCGCCCATCGCACCCGCCGTGGCCAATGCCCTGTTTGCCCTGACCGGCCAGCGCCTGCGCGCGCTGCCGCTCAGGCTCAGCTAGGGTCTGTTCACATCCAACGCACCGGAGCCCCCATGACCACGACCCTGAACCTCAACGGCCAACCCGTCGCCGTCAACGCCGAACCCGACACGCCCCTGCTGTGGGTGCTGCGCGGCGAGCTGCAGATGAACGGCACCAAGTTTGGCTGCGGCATGGCGCTGTGTGGCGCCTGCACCGTGCACCTGAACGGCGAGCCGGTGCGCGCATGCATCACGCCCCTGTCGGCCGTGGGCAATGCCCAGGTCACCACCATCGAGGGCCTGCAGGGCCCCGAAGCTACCACGCTGCGCACGGCATGGACGGCGGTGGATGTGGCGCAGTGCGGCTACTGCCAGAGCGGGCAGCTGATGTCGGCCTGCGCGTTGTTGAAGAAAACCCCGCAGCCCACCGATGCCGACATCGACGCCGCCATGTCGGGCAATGCCTGCCGCTGCGGCACCTACCCGCGCATCCGGGCGGCGATCCACCAGGCCGCGCGCGGGCCTCAGGGCTGAGAGAGCCGCCCCTAGG
>DATLGV010000199.1:0-3443 GCA_035540275.1 Acidovorax sp.
CACCGAGCACTGGCAGATGCCCTCGCGCAAGGTCACCATCCTGCACCTGGATGTGGACGCCATGACCATCGGCACCAACTACCGCACCGACGTGGCCCTGGTGGGCGACGCCCTGCTGGGCCTGCAAGCCCTGCATGCGGCGGTGCAGGCCCGCATCGGCCAGCGCCCCGCCGACATGGCCGACGGTGCCGCACTGGCGGCCCGCGCGCGCGCCGTCAAGCAGGCCTTTTTCGCCCCGCTGGCCGCGTCGCTGGACCGCCCCATCAGGCCCGAGCGTGTGGTCGATGTGCTCAACCGCCTGCTGCCGCCCCGCGCCATCGTGGTGGCCGACCCTGGCACGCCCTGCCCCTACTTCACCGCGTATTTCAATGCGCCCCAGTCGGGCCGCCACTTCATCACCAACCGCGCCCACGGCGCGCTGGGTTTTGCCATGTCAGCGGGTGTGGGCGCAGCCGTGGGGCAGCCGGATTCGGTGGTGGTGTCTGTCATGGGCGACGGCAGCTTCGGCTTCACCTGCGGCGAGCTGGAAACCATCGTGCGCCGCAACGTGCCGCTGAAGATGATCGTGTTCTCGAACTCGGTTTACGGCTGGATCAAGGCGAGCCAGAAAACCGGCTACGACCAGCGCTATTTCTCGGTGGACTTCAACCGCACCCACCACGCCCGCGTGGCCGAGGCCTTTGGTGTCAAAGCCTGGCAGGTGGAGAACCCGGCCGACCTGGAAGGCGCCATCAAGGCGGCCCTGATGCACGACGGCCCCGCGCTGGTGGACGTGATCTCGCAGGAGCTGCAGGACACGGCCGTCCCCGTGAGCCAGTGGATGGGCTGATGCCCCTGCACGCACCTTGCGTTTGCCCCGGCGCCATGATGGCGCGCGTGGGGCGACGCTGCGGGCCACCCCGCCCCAGCGCCGGTAGTTGATTCACTTCAAATCACCAGAGGAGCTTTCATGACTTGCACCGCCTCCCGCCGCCAGATCCTGTCGGCAGCGCTTGCCTCCGCCCTGGGCCTGAGCGGCCCGGCCCTCGCCAACACCGACAGCAACCTCAAGCTGGTCATCACCTTCCCGCCCGGCGGCAGCACCGACATTGCGGCCCGCATCCTGCAGCCGCGCCTGGCCGAAAAAGCCGGCCGCCCCGTGGTGGTGGAAAACCGCCCGGGCGCCGCCAGCCAGATTGCCACGCAGTACGTGGCCAAGTCCGCCCCCGACGGCAACACCGTGCTGGTGAGCTTCGACACGCACGCCATCAACCCCATCGCCAAGCCCCGCCTGCCCTACGACACGTTCAAGGACTTTGCCAGCGTCTCGCTGGCGCTGCGTTTTCCGCTGGTGATCGGTGCCTCGGCCTCGGTGCCCGCCAAGGACCTGCGCGGCTTTCTGGAGCTGGCCGCCAAGGCGCCGGGCAAGTTCAGCTACGCGTCCACCGGCCTGGGCTCCATGAACCACCTGGTCATGGAGGACATCAAGCGCCGCTCCAGCACCTACGTGCTGCATGTGCCTTTTGGCGGCGGCGGCCCGGCCGTGCAGGCCGTGCTGGGCGATGTGACCCACCTCACGCTGCTGAGCTATGCCGCGCTGCGCGGCCAGATCGCCGCCGGCAAGATCAAGCCCCTGGCCGTGACCGGCGCCAAGCGCCTGCCCGAGCTGCCCGACGTGCCCACGGTGGCCGAATCGGGCTTCCCCGGCTTCGAGGCCTATTCGTGGATCGGCCTGTTCGTGCCCTCGGCCACACCCCCTGCCACCGTGCGCCAGCTGACCGACGACTTCCAGGCCACCCTGAACACGCCCGAGATCAAGACCAAGCTCACCCAGGCGGGGTTTGAAGTCATCGCCAGCGATGGACCGGCGCTGGACCGCCACCTGCGCGACGAGTACGAGCGCTGGGGCAAGTTCGTGCGCGAGACCAAGCTCAAGCTTGAAGAGTAAAGGCCCAAGGTGCCCGCCATGCCTCTCGCCCTGGACCACATCGTCATCGCCGTGGCCGACCTGGACCGCGCCATGGCCGACTACCGCGCGCTCGGCTTTCAGGTGTTGCCCGGCGGGCAGCACCCCGGCCGCACCTCGCACAACGCCCTGGTGGTGTTTGCCGACGGCGCCTACCTGGAACTCATCGCCTGGCGCGCCCCCGCCCCCGACGAGCGCTGGTACCGCACCCTGAGCGCCCATGGCGAGGGCCTGGTGGACTATGCCCTGCTGCCCGCCGACACCGCGCAAGCGCTGGCCGAGGCCCGGGCCCGGGGCCTGCACACCCTGACCGGCCCGCTGGACGGTGGGCGGCTGCGCCCCGATGGTGCGCAACTGCGCTGGCAAACGGCCCGCCACGCCACGCCCGACGTGCCGTTCCTCTGCGGCGATGTCACGCCCCGCGCGCTGCGCGTGCCCGAAGGCAGCGTACGCCAGCACCCCAACGGCGCGCAGGGCGTGGCCGAAGTCACCGTGGCCGTGCACGACCTGGATGCCACCCTGGCGCGCTACCGCGCCCTGCTAGGCACACAGGCCGATGGCGCAGCAGCCACCACCACGCCAGAGGGCATCGCTCTTGCGCGCATCCCTCTGGGCAATGTCACGCTGGTGCTGCAAAGCCCTGCCCCCAACGCCACGGCCGCGCCATCTGCCGCACGGGCGTTGCGCGAGCGGCTTTCCACGCGCGGCGAAGGCCCCTGCGCCTTCACCCTGCGCAGTGACCTGGCCCCCTTGCCCGCCACGCCGAACCTGTCGGCCACCCACGGCGTGGCACTGGCCTGGCAGCACTGAGCAGGCGGGGCACTGCAAACCTGGGCCGCGCTGCGCTCGGCCTAAACTCGCTCCCTTTGACCATCGGCCCTGCTTCACATGACCACCTCTGCCGCCCCCTCCACCCCCAGCACCTTGCCCACCATTGCCTTCATCGGCGGGGGCAACATGGCCAGCGCCATCATTGGCGGCCTGATCCGCCAGGGCCACCCGGCCAGCCAGATCGAGGTGGTCGAGCCTTACGCCCCCACGCGCGAGGCGCTGCTCAAGAACTTTGGGCTCACCGCGCTGCCCGAGGCGGGGCCCACCCTGCAGCGCGCCAGCATCGTGGTCTGGGCGGTCAAGCCCCAGACCTTCAAGGACGCCGCCGCGCAGGCCAAGGCGCACACCCAGCAGGCCATGCACCTGAGCGTGGCTGCCGGCATCCGGTCGGACAGCATCGCCCAGTGGCTGGGCACCGAGCGCGTGGTGCGCACCATGCCCAATACACCCGCCCTGGTGGGCAAGGGCATGAGCGCGATCTATGCACGCCCCGCCGTGGCCCCGGCCGAGCGCCAGAGCGTGGAGGCCATTCTGGCGTCCACGGGCGATTTCCTGTGGGTGCAGAGCGAAGCCCAGCTGGACGCCGTCACCGCACTCTCCGGCTCGGGCCCGGCCTATGTGTTCTATTTCCTCGAGGCCATGACCCGTGCCGGTGTGGGCATGGGCC
>DATLGV010000200.1:0-8630 GCA_035540275.1 Acidovorax sp.
ATGTAGGTGATGCGGTCGGCCGGGTCCTGCTCCAGGATGTCCTGCGCGGCCTTCGGAAAGTCCACCAGCAGCCCGTCGCCAATCGGCTTGATCTGCCGCGCCAGCGCCCGCACCGACTGGGTCAGCGTCTGGTCAATGCCCTTCTCGCCGTTCTGCAGCGCAATGCGCCACGCCAGGAACCCGCCCGACAGCCACAGCACCAACTGCGGCAGCAGCAGCCACAGCAGCAGCTTGCGTTGAAGAGAAACCCCAGGTACGTGGCGCATGAATGACCGTAAAAATTAAACGGCGCGCGTCTTGCAACTGGCGCGACCAAGGCCAGTGCCGCCGCGCAAGGGCCGCCCCGCCGCGCTGGCGGCGTCCCCCCCACGGGGGGAAGATGCGCAGCATCTCAGGGGGGGCTTCATGGCTTGTTCAGCATGTACCCCAGCCCCCGGATATTGCGGATCACCAGGTTGGACTGGTCGAGCTTCTTGCGCAGGCGGTGCACATACACCTCCAGCGCATTGGAGTTCAGCGGGGCGGCGGTCTGGCCGGGCTCGGGGGGGCTGGCGCGCCAGGCGGCCAGCACGTCGTCGCGGGTGACGACTTCGCCGCAGCGGTGGGCCAGCAGCTCCAGCAGCTCCCACTCGCGCTGGGTCAGCTCCAGCAGGTCGCCGTTCAGCGCGGCGGCATGGCTGGCGTGGTCCAGCACCAGGGGGCCGATGGTGGTGCTGGCAACGCCTGCGGCGCTGCTGGCCTGGGTGAAGGCGGGCTGGCGCGCGCGGCGCAACATGGCTTGCAGGCGGGCCTGCAGCTCCTGCATGTTGAAGGGCTTGGTGATGTAGTCGTCGGCCCCGGCGTTCAGGCCCAGCACGCGGTCATCGACGCCGTCGCGGGCGGTGAGGATCAGCACGGGCAGGCCGGCGATGTGCGCGCGGGCCCAGGTCAGCAGCTCCATGCCGTCGGCGCCGGGCAGGCCCAGGTCCAGGATGATGCCGTCCACTGCCTGGGTCTGCAAAAGCGCCATGGCCTGCGCCACGCTGCTGGCCGTGCTGACGCCGTAATCGAGTTGCTTGAGCTGGCCGGTGAGAGCGTCGAGCAGGAGGGCGTCGTCTTCGACAATCAGTATCGTGGCCATGGATTGAGCATAACAAAGGCCCCCGCAACGGGCCTGCGGGGGGCCCACTGCGGCTCTCAGGGAAAGCCCTGAGAATTAAATTAATTATTGTAATTAAAGTACCGACTGCGCTGAACGGCACCGGTATCACGGCGCAGCAACGGGTTCTGACAACAACGTCGAGGAGACAAGGGTATGTGGAAGATGACAAAGATTGCCGCTCTGGCGGTAGGCCTGGCGGCCGCGATGTCTGCCAGCGCGGGAGAGGTCGAGGTCCTGCACTACTGGACGTCGGGCGGCGAGGCCAAGTCGGCTGCCGAGCTCAAGAAGATCATGCAGGGCAAGGGCCACACCTGGCGCGACTTTGCCGTGGCCGGCGGCGGTGGCGACAGCGCCATGACGGTGCTGAAAAGCCGTGTGATCTCGGGCAACCCGCCCTCGGCCGCCCAGGTCAAGGGCCCGGCCATCCAGGAATGGGCATCCGAAGGCGTGCTGGCCAATGTCGATGCGCTGGCCAAGACCGAGAAGTGGGACGAGGTGCTGCCCAAGGTGGTCGCCGACGTGATGAAGTATAAGGGCAGCTACGTGGCCGCCCCCGTCAACGTGCACCGCGTGAACTGGCTGTGGGCCAGCTCCGATGCGCTCAAGAAGGCGGGCGTGGCCGGCATGCCCAAGACCTGGGACGAGTTCTTTGCCGCTGCCGACAAGCTCAAGGCCGCAGGCCTGATCCCCGTGGCCCATGGCGGCCAGAACTGGCAGGACTTCACCACCTTTGAATCCGTGGTGCTGGGCGTGGGCGGTGCCAAGTTCTACCAGGACGCGCTGGTCAAGCTGGACGACAAGGCCATCCACAGCGACACCATGAAGAAGTCGCTGGAGACCTTCCGCCGCATCAAGACCTACACCGACCCGGGCGCTCCCGGCCGCGACTGGAACCTGGCCACGGCCATGCTCATCCAGGGCAAGGCGGGCTTCCAGCTGATGGGCGACTGGGCCAAGGGCGAGTTCATCGCCGCCAACAAGGTGCCGGGCAAGGACTTCCAGTGCGCAGCGGCACCGGGCACGGCCAATGCGTTCACCTTCAACGTGGACTCGTTCATCCTGTTCAAGCTCAAGGACGCTGCAGCGCAGAAGGCGCAGAGCGACCTGGCCAGCTCCATCATGAGCCCCGAGTTCCAGGAGGTGTTCAACCTCAACAAGGGCTCGATCCCTGTGCGCACCGGACAGAAGATGGACAAGTTTGACGACTGCGCCAAGCTGTCCAGCAAGGACTTTGCCGACACTGCCAAGAGCGGTGGCCTGGTGCCCAGCGTGGCCCATGGCATGGCGATTGCGCCCGCCACCGAAGGGGCGATCAAGGATGTCGTCAGCCAGTTCTGGAACGACGACAAGGTGAGCGTCGCCGACGCCATGAAGAAAATCGCGGCCGCCGCGAAGACCAAGTAAGCCGTGTACGACACACGTACCTACACGCACTAAAACCAACCCCAGAGGGATCCCATCATGAAGACAAGAAACCGCCTCACGGCGGTGGCTTTGGCCGCCGCATGCGCGAATGGCGCCTTTGCCATGGACGTGGCAGGCTTTGAGTTCAACGGCTACTCCCGCGGTGGCCCGGTGTTCAACCACGAAGGTGGTGTCAAGGGCAACCTGACGCTGGGCGGCGAGCTGCAGAAGTACCGCCTGGGCAACGAAGGGGACAACGGCATCGAAGTCAACTTTGCCAAGGGCTTCGAGGCCGGCGGCATCAACTGGAAGGTGAACTACATGCCCGCCAAGTGGGGCAGTGGCGACATCAGCACCCAGCAGGCGTTCGTGGAAATGAGCGGCTTCTCGTTCTCGCCCGAGGCCAAGTTCTGGGTCGGCCAGCGCCGCCTGCGTATCCAGGACGTGCACATCGTGGACTACTTCCTGCTGAACTACGGCGACAACATCGGCGCCGGCGTGACCAATGTGCCCGTCGGGGGCATGAAGCTGGGTGTGGGCGTGTTCTCCGGCGACAAGTTCGACAAAGGCCTGCCTGACAACGTGAAGGCGCACCGCATCAACGCCGACCTGTCCGAGATCAACACCAACCCCGGCGGCAAGCTGCGGGTGCTGCTGACGGCCGTGGGTGGCAAGAACCAGGTGGGAGGCGGCTCGGGCTCCGGCATCTCGCTGATGCACACGCAAAAGGAGTTTGTGCTGCCCAGCATCAGCAACACGCTGTACCTGCAGACATCGCGCGGCCATGCCCGCATCGACGGGGAGTTCGAGGCCATCGAGGGCACCAGCGCAGGCAAGCGCGCCACCCGCATTGCCGACTCCATCAACTGGCAAAGCGGCCCGTTTGGCGGCCAGGCCCTCATTGGCTACCAGACCAACAAGGCTGACCTGACCGGTGTGGAGACCAAGGACTTCTCGCTGGGCGGCCGGGGCTCGTATGCGTTCACCAAGAACTTCAAGGGCCTGGTGGAACTGTCCACCACCACCCGCAAGGGCACGGGCGCCGACCAGCGCCTGTCCAAGGTCACGCTGGCGGGTGCCCTGGCGCTGAATGAAGACTTCTGGTCGCGTCCCGAGCTGCGTCTGTATGTGACCAAGGCCAACTGGAACCAGGCGGCGGCGGTGGCCAACGCCGGCACCTTTGGCGCCAATGGCAAGACCTCGCGCACGCTGGTGGGCGTGCAGTACGAGGTGTGGTGGTAAGAGGGAGACTATGAGTAGCGAGTGAGTTTGAGGTAAACACTTTGTGCATTGGGGGGTGCTCTGTGCGCACCCCCCTTTTTTCATGTGACACAAAGTGGATGTGTGAATGAGTGAAACGGTGGTTGAGTGATTGATCGAGATACCGCGTACCGCGCGCGCAGCGTGTGCCGTGCGTACGCAAGAGAGATTCGCAAGCAATGAAGAATTCCTTTGAAACCTGGCTGCCCCGGCTGGTGGTGGCCCCGGCGTTCGTGCTGGGTTTTGCCTTCATCTATGGCCTCATGGTGTGGAACGGCGTGCTCAGCCTCACCGCATCGCGCATGCTGCCCAACTACGAATGGGCGGGCCTGGCGCAGTACGAGCGCCTGTGGGAGATGGACCGCTGGTGGGTCGCACTGAAGAACCTGGGCATTTTTGGCGTGGGCTACGTGGGCGGATCGCTGGTGATTGGCGTGGTGCTGGCCGTGCTGCTGGACCAGAAGATCCGCGCCGAGGGCGCGCTGCGCACCATCTACCTGTACCCCATGGCGCTGTCGTTTGTGGTGACAGGCACGGCCTGGAAGTGGCTGCTGAACCCCGGCCTGGGCATCGAAAAAATGGTGCGCGACTGGGGCTTTACGAACTTTGAATTTGGCTGGCTGGTGGACACCGAGATGGCCATCTACTGCGTGGTCATTGCCGGCATCTGGCAAAGCGCCGGGTTTGCCATGGCACTGTTCCTGGCCGGGCTGCGCGGCATCGACGACAGCATCATCAAGGCCGCACAGGTCGATGGCGCCTCGCTGCCGCGCATCTACTGGCGCATCGTGCTGCCTGCGCTGCGGCCGGTGTTCTTCTCCACGCTCATGGTGCTGTCGCACCTGGCCATCAAGAGCTTTGACCTGGTGATGGCGCTCACGGCGGGCGGCCCCGGCTTTGCCACCGATGTGCCCGCCACCTTCATGTACACCATGTCGTTCTCGCGCGGCCAGATCGGCCTGGGCGCGGCCAGCGCCACCATGATGCTGGCCACCGTGGCGGCCCTGGTGATTCCTTACCTTTACAGCGAACTGCGGAGCAAACCCCATGACCGCTAAGCCCTCTGTGTTTCCATCCGTGGGCCGCCTGCTGGTCTATGGCGTGCTGGCCCTGGCCACCGCGTTCTTTCTGTTGCCGCTGTATGCGATGCTGGTCACCTCGTTCAAGGACGCCGAGGAGATCCGCAGCACCTCGCTGCTGGCACTGCCCGCCGCGCTGAACTGGTCGGCCTGGGGCACGGCCTGGCAGAGCGCCTGCACGGGCGTGGACTGCAACGGCCTGCGCCCGTTTTTCTGGAACTCGGTGGCCATGGCCGTGCCGGCCGTGCTGATCTCCACTGTGTGGGGCGCGCTCAACGGCTATGTGCTGAGCCTGTGGAAGTTTCGCGGCAGCGACACCCTGTTTGGCCTGCTGCTGTTTGGCGTGTTCATGCCCTTCCAGGTCGTGCTGCTGCCCATGAGCCAGGTGCTGGGCTGGCTGGGGCTGTCCAGCTCCATCACCGGGCTGGTGCTGGTGCACTGCCTGGCCGGGCTGGCGGGCACCACGCTGTTCTTTCGCAACTACTACGCGGCCATTCCCAAGGAGCTGGTGAATGCGGCACGCATGGACGGTGCGAGCTTCTGGCAGATCTTCTGGCGCATCGTGCTGCCGCTGTCCACGCCCATCGTCATGGTCACGCTGATCTGGCAGTTCACCAACATCTGGAACGACTTTCTGTTCGGTGTGGTGTTCTCGGGCACCGAGTCCAAGCCCATCACCGTGGGCCTGAACAACCTGGCCAACACCAGCAGCAGCGTGAAGGCCTACAACGTGGACATGGCGGCCGCCATCATCGCGGGCCTGCCCACGATGGTGATCTATGTGCTGGCTGGTAAATTTTTTGTGCGCGGGCTGACGGCCGGCGCGGTCAAAGGGTAGGAGAGCCTGTTATGTACTTTTACGCGCCCACGTTGGGCCCTCAGGCCTGTGATCGCAAGGCGCAGTCTGCCGCCAAGGTCGGGACCTTGGCAAGGACTGCAACGCTGCGAGCGCTGGCCTGTGGGCCCAACCCTTCGGGAAAGCCGGGGAAAGGCCCGGCCACGTTGTTGCAGACCGCTTGCGGTATTCATACCGCGGCGCGTCCTGCGCCTAGTTGCCGGGCCTTTCCCCGGCTTTCGTGGGCACGTAAAAGTGCATAACAGGCTCTCTATCATGGCGTCATCACTCGACATTGCAGGCATCAACAAGCGCTTTGGCAAGGGCGACAAAAGCGTGGAAGTGCTGCGCAAGGTGGACATCCATGTCGCGCCCGGCGAGTTCCTCATATTGGTCGGCCCCTCGGGCTGTGGCAAGTCCACGCTGCTCAACATCATTGCGGGCCTCGATGAGCCCACCGAGGGCGAGATCCGCATCGGCGGCAAGAACGTGGTGGGCATGCCCCCGCGCGACCGCGACATCGCCATGGTGTTCCAGAGCTACGCGCTCTACCCCACCTTGAGCGTGGCCGACAACATCGGCTTTGCGCTGGAGATGCGCAAGATGCCCAAGGCCGAGCGCCAAAAACGCATCGACGAAGTGGCCGCCATGCTGCAGATCAGCCACCTGCTGGACCGCCGGCCCAGCCAGCTCTCGGGCGGCCAGCGCCAGCGCGTGGCCATGGGCCGGGCGCTGGCGCGCCAGCCGCAGCTCTTTTTGTTCGACGAGCCGCTGTCCAACCTGGACGCCAAGCTGCGCGTGGAGATGCGCGCCGAGATCAAGCGCCTGCACCAGGCGAGCGGCATCACCAGCGTGTACGTCACGCATGACCAGGTCGAGGCCATGACGCTGGGCTCGCGCATCGCGGTGATGAAGGGCGGTGTGGTGCAGCAGCTGGGCACGCCGGACGACATCTACAACCGCCCGGCCAACACCTATGTGGCGACCTTCATCGGCTCGCCCACCATGAACCTGCTGCGCGGTGCGGCCACGGGCGGGCAGTTTGGCATCCAGGGCGCGGCGTTGAACCTGGCGGCCCCCGCCAGTGCCAGCGAGGTGCTGCTGGGCGTGCGCCCCGAGCACCTGGTGATGCAGGACAGCGCCCCCTGGCGCGGCCGCGTCAGCGTGGTCGAGCCCACGGGCCCCGACACCTATGTGATGGTGGACACGGCCGCAGGCAGCGTCACGCTGCGCACCGATGCCCAGACCCGCGTGCAGCCTGGCGATGCCGTGGGCCTGGCAGTAGAGCCCGCCAACGCCCACTGGTTTGACGCCAGCAGCGAGAATCGGCTGGCGTGAGCCTGGCGGCGCAAGCGCCGCCAGGTTGTTGCATTTGATTGCTATTGAAACAATAGCTGCTGGCGCATGTTTTACTGGCGCTAGCAGCTGTTTTTGCTTAAAAACACCGCATGACACCCCTGCGCCTGCTGGCCGACATTGGCGGCACCAACATCCGCCTGGCCTGGCAAGACCAGCCCGACGGCCCCCTGCACGACACCCGCGTGCTGCCCTGCGCACAGTTCCCCACGGTGGACGCCGCGCTGTCGGCCTACCTGGCCGAGGTGAACATCGCCACGCCCCGCGAGGCTGCGTTTGGCATCGCCAATCCGGTCACGGGCGACGCGATCCGCATGACCAACCACAGCTGGAGCTTTTCGCAGCGCGCCGTGCGCGAGGCGTTTGGTTTTGAGCGCCTGGTGGTCATCAACGACTTCACCGCGCTCGCGCTGGCGCTGCCCCTGCTCACGCCCGCGCAGCTGCGCCCCGTGGGCGGCGGCGAGGCCGTGCCGGGCGCCGCGATTGCGCTGCTGGGCCCGGGCACGGGCCTGGGCGTGTCGGGCCTGGTGTTTCCGCCGGGCTCCAGCCTGGGGGTGCCGCTGTCGGGCGAGGGCGGCCATGTCACGCTGGCCGCGCAGACCCAGCGCGAATTCGATGTCCTGGCCATCCTGCAGGAGCGCTACGGTCATGTGTCGGCCGAACGCGCCGTGTGTGGCGCCGGGTTGGTGGACCTGTACCACGCGCTGCGCCGGCTGGCCCAGCGCGGCGGCAAGGAAGTCAGCTCGGCCGCGCAGGTGACCGAACTGGCGCTGCAGGCCAACGACCCGCTGGCGCTGGAGGCGCTGGAGCTGTTCTGCGGCTTTCTGGGCAGCGTGGCGGGCAACCTGGCGCTCACGCTCGGCGCGCGCGGTGGTGTGTATTTGGGCGGCGGCATGGTGCCGCGCCTGGGCACGTGGTTCGACCAGTCGCTGTTCCGCGCACGGTTTGAATCCAAAGGGCGGTTCCAGTCCTACCTGGCGACCATTCCCTGCTGGGTGATTGACCCCAGCGCCACGCCCGCGCTGCATGGCGCATCGCGCGCGCTGGACATTGCGGGTGCAGACGCATGAGCGGCAGCCCGGCGAGCGCACCGCTCCCTGTGCTGCGGCCCACCGGCGTGCACCATGTGGCCATCATCGCGAGCGACTACGCCCGCTCGCGCCGCTTCTACACCGAAGTGCTGGGCCTGCGCGTGGTGCACGAGCATTACCGCGCCGAGCGCCAGTCGCACAAGCTCGACCTGCAGCTGCCCGACGGCACGCAGGTGGAGCTGTTTTCGTTTCCGCACCCACCTGCACGCCCGTCCTACCCCGAGGCCTGCGGCCTGCGCCACCTGGCCCTGCGCGTGGCCGACATGGAGGCCAGCGTGGCAGCCCTGGCCGCACATGGCGTGGCTGTGGAGCCGGTGCGCACGGACCCGTTCACGGGGGCGCTGTTCACCTTTTTTGCGGACCCGGACGGGTTGCCGATCGAGCTGGTGGGGCCTGTGCCCGCCTCCCGCTGATCTGTCTGCACTCAGAAAAAAGGCCCTGGCGGGCCTTTTTCCGTGTCACAT
>DATLGV010000201.1:0-2842 GCA_035540275.1 Acidovorax sp.
CACGCTGTGGCCCTCGCCCTGTGGTACCACGACGCCATCTACTGGCCGTGGAGCGGCTACAACGAAGAGCGCAGCGCCAACTGGGCGCACCAGTTCCTGCTCAGCCAAGGGCTGCCCACCACGCTGGCCGAGACCGTGCACCAGCATGTGATGGACACGCGCCACACCCCGGGCCCGCTCACCGGCGATGCGCAGTGGGTGGTGGACATCGACCTCGCCATCCTGGGCCAGAACGACGCGGTGTACCGACAGTTCGAACGCAACGTGCGGCGTGAATACTTCTTTGTGCGCTGGCCGCGTTATGTGGCGGGGCGCAGTGCGGTGCTGCAGGGTTTTCTGGACCGCCCGCACATCTACGGCACGGACTACTTTGCGCAGCGCTACGAGGCCCAGGCGCGCGCCAACCTGCAACAGGCGCTGAGCGCGCTGGGCCAGGGCCAGCTGTACCAGTAGTTAATTGGAGCCAAAACGGCCTGCAGCGCCAGTGAATCATGCGCCATAAGCTATACAAAATATAGCAATCACTGAGAAGCAGGCCCGCGACGAACAGGCATAGCCACGGGTTTTGCAGCTGCTGCGTCAGATGGCGCCGCGCAACTGCCGCAGCTGCTGCACCCACCGTCGCTCGCGCCACAGCCCGGCGACTGGACCAGCCCCGGGTGGACCTTGCCCAACCCCTGGCGCCAGCGCCCGGGCAGGTACCGCCAGAGCACATAGAGCGCCGCAGCGAGCACGATCAGACCAACGATGAATTGCTGGGCCATCACAACGTTTCTCCTCAGCCCCCGCCCAGCGCCAGCGCCACGCGGTAGGTCACAAAGCTGGCGGCATACGCCATGGCAAACAGGTACCCCACCATGAGCAGCGGGTAGCGCCAGCCGTTGGTCTCGCGCCGCACGGCGGCAATGGTGGAAATGCACTGGGGCGCAAACACATACCAGGCCATCAGCGACAGCCCAGTGGCCAGCGACCACGACCCGGCAATCAGCGACCCCAGTTGGCTGGCCACCTCGTCGCCGTGGCAGACAGCGCGTACACCGTGCCCAGTGCGCTCACCGCCACCTCGCGGGCCGCCATGCCGGGCACCAGCGCAATGGCGATCTGCCAGTTGAAGCCAATCGGCGCGACGATGACCTCCAGCAGGCGGCCCAACTGGCCGGCCAGGCTGTAGGTGATGGCGGGCTGCGTGGCGCCTTCTGGCGCGCCAGGGTAGGTGGACAGGAACCACAACAACACCGTGACGGCCAGGATGATGCCACCCACCCGCTGGATGAAAATCACCGCCCGCTCGTACAGGCCGTAGGCCAGGCCCCGCACGCTGGGCCAGCGGTACGCGGGCAGTTCCATCATCAGCGGCGTGGCGCGCATGTCGCTGCGGGCCAGCTTGGCCACCGCCGCCACAGCCATGGCGCTGACGATGCCCGCCACATACAGCGCAAACAGCACCACGCCCTGCAGGTTGAACACCCCGGCCACCGTGCGCTCGGGGATGAAGGCTGCAATCAGCAACGCATACACCGGCAGGCGCGCCGAGCAGGTCATGAGCGGGGCGATCATGATGGTCACCAGCCGGTCGCGCCAGTGGGTGATGGAGCGCGTGGCCATCACGCCCGGCACGGCACACGCAAAGCTCGACAGCAGCGGGATGAACGAGCGGCCCGACAGGCCCACCGTGCCCATCACGCGGTCCAGCAGGAACGCCGCACGCGGCAGGTAGCCCGAGTCCTCCAGCGCCAGGATGAACAGGAACAGGAACAGGATTTGCGGCAAGAACACCAGCACCCCGCCCGCGCCCGCCAGCACCCCGTCGGTCAGCAGGCTGCGCAAAGGGCCGTTGGCCATGTGGGCGTTGACCAGGGCTGCCAGCCAGCCCACGCCATCTTCAATCCACGACTTGGGCAGCTCGGCCCAGCTGAACACCGCCTGGAACATCAGGAACAGCGTGGCCGCCAGGATCAGCAGGCCCCACACCGGGTGCAGCACCACCGCATCGATGCGGTCATCGGTGCGCAGGCTGACCACCGGCACGCGCACGGCCCGGTCCAGAATGCGCCGCACCTCCTGGTGGGTGCGGATGACATCGTTCTGCGCCTCTAGGAGCCTGTCGGACTTGGAAATCGTCGGCTCCAAATTGACCGCAGCGGTCCATTTTTTACCGTCTTTTTGCCCCATAGCCGGGCTATTGGGCTGCAAATCCGGCAAAAACTGTCCTCGCTGGGGCCAATTTTCGCTATCGACGCTCCAAGTCCGACAGGCTCCTAGGTCGCTCGCGTCCAGACGCGCCGCGGCATCGGGCGCCACCACCGGGCGCTGCAGTTGCTGCAGGTTGGCGCCATCCAGCCACTGCACCAGCTCCTGGGCGCCGTTGCCGCGCACGCCCACGGTGGCCAGCACGGGCATGCCCAGTTCGCGCGACAGCGCCTCGCGGTCGATGGCGATGCCCTGACGCTCGGCCACGTCCATCATGTTGAGCACCAGCACCATGGGCAGGCCCAGGGCGCGCGCCTCCAGCACCAGGCGCAGGTTCAGGCGCAGGTGGGTGGCATCGGTCACGCACACCAGCACGTCGGGCACGGGCTCACCCGCGCGGCGCCCGCGCACGATGTCGCGGGTGATGGCCTCGTCCACGCTGTGCGCGTGCAGGCTGTAGGCGCCCGGCAGGTCCAGCACGCGCACGCGGCGGCCGGCGGCGGTCTGCAGCAGGCCTTCCTTGCGCTCCACCGTCACGCCCGCGTAGTTGGCCACCTTCTGGCGCGCGCCGGTGAGCAGGTTGAACAGCGCGGTCTTGCCGCAGTTGGGGTTGCCCAATAGCGCAACGCGCAGGGGCGCATCGGCGGCGGTG
>DATLGV010000202.1:0-3648 GCA_035540275.1 Acidovorax sp.
GTGGACACCACGGGCGACGCCCTGCGAGCCACCGCCAGCCTGTACCGTGCCAGTGGCGACCTGCGCATCCTGGCGGGCGATGCCACGGCCGTCACAGCAGTGCAAAGCAGCGGCCAGGGCACCGGTGCAGGCGCCACCACCGTGCTGTCGACCACGGCCACGCCGCCTGGAGGTGCAGCAGGTGCGGCAGGTGCGGCAAGCGCATCGAGCGCCCCAGGCACGCCCGCCGGTGTGCGCCTGGCAGAAATCACGGTCACCGCCGAAGGCGACACGCTGCGCGCGCGCCTGCTCTGGGCCAGCGACCGCGCGGGCGAGTTCGACGCCACCGCCAGCACGCGTCTGTCCGCCGCCAACGCCAGTGCCCCGATCACCTGGCCTGCCGACGCGCCACTGGCCGGCACCTTGCGCGCCCGCCTGCCCGACGTGGGCGTGTGGTCTGCGCTGGCGCCGCCCGGCTGGCGTGTACGCGGCACGCTGGACGCCAGCGCCACCTTGTCGGGCAGGCGCGATGCGCCGCGCTGGGCGGGCACCCTGGGGGCCGACGACATGGCGGTGCGATCCGTGTTGGATGGCGTGGACCTGCAAGGCGGCCGCCTGCGCGCCACGCTGCAGGGCAACCAGCTGAACATCACCGAGTTCCGCCTGCAAGGCGGGCGGGGCAGCAGCGCGCGCATCGCAGGCTTCAGCGGCAACCGCACGGCCGCAGCACAAGACGGCGGCACGCTGACCGCCACCGGCCGCGTGGCGTGGGGCGACGGCGCCACGGCCACCTCCACCACGACATCCCCCGGCCTGTCGGGCATCACCATGTCGCTGCAGGCCGAGGCCAAGGCCCTGCAGGTGCTGGTGCGCGCCGACCGGCAGGTCAGCGTGTCGGGCCAGTTGCAGGCCCAGCTGCAGCAGGGCCAGATCAGCCTGCGCGGCAAGCTCACCACCGACCGCGCCACCATCATCCTGCCCGATGAATCCGCCCCGCGACTGGGCTCGGACGTGGTCGTGCGCTCCGCCGCCAAGGACCGCGAAGACCAAGCCAAGGCCCAGGCCGCCGCCAAGGCCAGCCAGGTGGCCGCGCAAGCAGAGACCGCCAAGCCGCCCGACATCGCCATCACCCTCAACCTGGGGCGCGACTTTGCGCTGCAGGGCCAGGGCATCACCACCCGGCTGACGGGCGAGGTGGACATCCGCAGCAGCGCCGTGCCCGGCGCCCCGCCGCGCGTGACCGGCGAAGTGCGCACCGACCAGGGCCGCTACCGCGCCTGGGGCCAGATGCTGGACGTGGAGACGGGCCTCATCCGCTTCAACGGCCCGTACAACAACCCTTCGCTCGACATCCTGGCGCTGCGCCCCAACATCAGCGTGCGCGCGGGCGTGCAGGTCACGGGCAGCGCGCAGGCGCCTCGCGTCACGCTGTACTCCGACCCCGAACTACCCGATGCCGAAAAACTGTCGTGGGTAGTGCTGGGCCGCAATGCCTCGGCCGGAGGCGCCGAAGCGGCCGTGCTGCAACAAGCCGCATTGGCGCTGCTGGGCCGCAACGGCAGTCAAAGCCCCTCCGCCAACGCTGCCAGCCGCCTGGGCCTCGACGAAATCGGCTTTCGCGGCGCCACCACGGGCGAAGACGCCAGCGCCGCCGCCCTCACCTTCGGCAAACGCCTGTCCAAAGACCTGTACGTGACCTATGAGCGCAGCCTGTCGGGCACGCTGGGCACGCTGTACATCTTTTACGACCTCTCGCGCCGCCTCACCCTGCGCGGGCAAACTGGCGAGAAAAGTGCGGTGGACATCATCTACACCGTGAAGTACGACTGAGGGCCAGACGGCTAAAGAGGCACCCGCGCGCCACTACAATGCGCGGCTGCCTTGCCTCCTCGTAGTTCAATGGATAGAACGAGTGCCTCCTAAGCGCTAGATACAGGTTCGATTCCTGTCGAGGGGACCAAATCAAAGACCGAAAGCTTCCATAGGCTTCCGGTCTTTTCTTTTTTCTCTATGGGAAGTGGCTTTGACTAGTGCGCAGACGTGCGCCGAAGTGTGCCGGAATCCGGGGGTACGTGGGGGTACATTTGGGGGTGCATTTGAAAAAAATGGGGGTACATAACCCTGATACCCCCAGATTCAGCCATGGCCAACGCCCCCCCATGGAGAGTCCCGCAACAGCCCGGCAACGCGGCTCGAATTACCCGCACTGGGAGAGCCAGGGAGGACCCGCCACATTGGCAGCCGTCCCGCTTTCTTCGGGGGGTAACTGATTTTTGCCGGGGACACCGGGGACAAATGGGAAAACCGCACGTAACCCATTGTCATCATTGAAGAAAATTGTCCCCGGCAGCACCGGGGACAAACGCAAATCTACCGGGGACACCGGGGACAAATGAATCCACGGACGTGCGCAATCGTCCATCGATGCGGGCATTGCCTTCACTTAACCCCCTATAGAGCACTGCGGAACAGCGCGGCAACGCGGCTCGAATTACCCGCACAGGAGGTAGCCAGGGAGGACCCAAGGCCGAGGGCTGCATGTGTCCACCGTCCACCCTTTTCAAACGTCATCCACTCGCGCACCAATGGGGCTCGAATTACCCTTGCCAGAACCACTCAGGAGGGACCCGCCCAAGCCAGAGGGCGACAGTGCCATGGGTGCCCAGGCTCAGGTCGGGCACAGCAGAAGCAGCAGAGGCCGCGCCCCTTCTCCTTGGCACCAGATGCCGTAAACCCGGCATGGGCAGCGCGAAGGTAGCTCCCGCCCCCGCCCCTCACGGGCGACACGGCATGGCTGCAGCCGCAGGGCAAACACGCAAGGCCCTGGCAGGGCCGCCGCTCACAGGTCCAGCTCAAAGATGGCAGGCGGTATCTGATAGCACCGCACCTTGCCAATGCCCGGCAGCCTGGTGCTGATGGTGTACCGGTCGGACTCCTTCACCGTCAGGCAGCCATGCGCAGCCAGCACACGGCACACCGCCACATGGTCGAAGCCCTGGCAGATTTCAGCCTTGAACGTTTCAGCCAACACGAAGTATTCAAAGCTGACGCCCTCACCCAGCATGGCGGGCATGCGCTCGCCATACTCCCGCTGGTGCTCGGGGTCGCTCTTGATGGGCTCGCCGTCTGCGTTCAGCATGCGCCGCACGCCGGCACGCTGCAGGGTCTTGGGGGCGTGATCATCTGCAGCACGGTGCCACATGGCAAAGCGGCCATCGCCGTGTGTCTCCAGGAATCTGCGCACAGCCCGCAGCATGGCCACCACCTCACCATTGCCCGCCCCGCCGCGTGCAGCCAGCCAGGCATCAAAGCAGGCGCGGGCACCGCGTGCGCTCTCGCCCGCTGGCCAGCCCGTCAGCCCGGCCTCGGTGGCCAGCTCGCCAGCCACGCCCACCAGCGCAAAGCGAGCGCCTACCCGCTCCACTTGGCCCGATGCACCCTGCGGTATCCATTCACGGGTCAGGGCCTGCACAGCGGTGCGCAGGCGCTTGGGCAGGCCGTCGGCATGGGTGCAGGCCCATTCAACAAACGCACGGCCCGGTGCGCCGTGGCACATCTGCGCCTCACGGGCCAGATGGCTGGAGAACGCGGCCCCGCCTGCAAAGTCGTGCAGGTTCTCGAAAGCCCCCAGTCCCGCGCCTGCGTCGGCTGGTATATCTGCCATGCGCA
>DATLGV010000203.1:0-4470 GCA_035540275.1 Acidovorax sp.
CCTGCAAACGTGGAGGCTTCGGAACCCGCTGCGCCATCACCCGTGCCCGCCCTCGACGCCCCCACCTGGCCCACCCGCTTGCGCCAGAGCCTGGCCCGCATCCACAGCACCCAGTGGCGCGAATCGCTGGAGCTGCGCCGCGATCCGGTGCGCGGCGCCCTGGCGCTGCTGGGCTCGCTGATCCTGATGTTTGTGATGGGCTACGGCATCAGCATGGACGTGGAGAACCTGCGCTTTGCCGTGCTGGACCGCGACCAGACCGCGCTGAGCCGCGCCTACACGCTGAACCTGGCGGGCTCGCGCTACTTCACCGAGCGGCCGCCCATCACCACCTATGCCGAGCTGGACGCGCGCATGCGGTCCGCCGAGATATCGCTGGCGCTGGAGATCCCGCCCGGCTTTGCGCGTGACGTGGCACGCGGCCAGCCGGTGCAGATCGGCGCGTGGGTGGACGGCGCCATGCCCCAGCGCGCCGAAACGGTCATTGGCTACGCCCAGGGCCTGCACCAGCAGTGGCTGGTGGAGCAAAGCCGCAGCCGCACGGGCACGGTGCCCAAGGGCCTGCTGGAGGTGGAGCCGCGCTACCGCTACAACCCCGATGTGCGCAGCCTGCCGTCCATGGTGCCCGCCGTGATTCCGCTGCTGCTGCTGATGCTGCCCGCCATGCTCACAGCCCTGGCTGTGGTCCGCGAGAAGGAGCTGGGATCCATCATCAACCTGTATGTCACGCCCACCACGCGCACCGAATTCATGCTGGGCAAGCAGCTGCCCTATGTGCTGCTGGCGCTGTTCAACTTTGGCCTCATGTGCCTGGCGGCAGTGACGGCGTTTGGTGTGCCCATCACCGGCAGCTTTGCCACGCTGACACTGGGCGCCGTGCTGTTCAGCCTGTGCTCCACGGGCATGGGCCTGCTGGCCTCCACCGTCACGCGCAGCCAGATTGCGGCCATGTTTTTTGCCATGGTGGGCACGCTCATCCCGGCGGTGCAGTTTGCGGGGCTGATCAACCCCGTGTCGTCCATGACCGGTTTTGCGCGCTGGGTGGGCGAGATCTACCCGGCCAGCCACATGTTCACCATCAGCCGGGGTGTGTTCAACAAGGCGCTCGCTTTGCAAGACCTGCAGGGCGAGTTCTGGCCCATGCTGGTCGCGGTGCCGGTCATCGTCGGGGCTGCGATCTTGCTGTTGCGCAAGCAGGAGACCTGACATGGCGCTGAGAGGCCGTTGGTCGAACATTGCCAGGTTAGGCATCAAGGAGCTGTGGAGCCTGTGGCGTGACCCGGCCATGCTGTTCCTCATCGTCTACACCACCACGCTGGCGGTGTACTCGGCGGGCATGGCGCAGCCCGAGACGCTGTACCACGTGCCGATTGCCATCGTGGACGAGGACGACTCGGCCCTGTCCCAGCGCATTGCCACCGCGTTCTACGCGCCCCAGTTCACACGCCCCGCCATGATCAGCATGCGCGAGGTGGACCCGGGCCTGGACGCCGGCCGCTTCACGCTGGTGCTGCACATCCCTGCGCATTTCCAACGGGATGTGCTGGCGGGCCGGGTGCCGCAGGTGCAGCTCAACATCGACGCCACCCGCATGGGACAGGCGTTTGCGGCCAACGGGGCGGTACAGCAGATGGTGCAGCTGGAGGTGGCAGAGTTCGTGCAGCGCGACCGCACCGCCGCCGCCCAGCCCATCGAGCTCACCGTGCGCTCGCGCTTCAACCCGGCGCTGAACCCCGCGTGGTTCGGCTCGCTCATGGAGCTGATCAACATCGTGACCATGCTCTCCATCGTCCTCACCGGTGCCGCGCTGATCCGCGAGCGCGAGCATGGCACGGTCGAGCATCTGCTGGTCATGCCCGTCACGCCCGGCGAGATCATGCTGGCCAAGGTCTGGGCCATGGCGCTGGTGGTACTGGTGGCCACCTGGGTGTCGCTCACGGCGGTGATCCGCGGCGCCATCGGTGTGCCTATCGAGGGTTCGGTGCCGCTGTTTCTGCTGGGGGCCACGCTGCACCTGTTTGCCACCACGTCCATGGGCATCTTCATGGCCACGGTGGCGCGCAGCATGCCGCAGTTTGGCCTGCTGATGGTGCTGGTGATGATGCCGCTGCAGATGCTGTCCGGCGGTGTGACTCCACGCGAGAGCATGCCGCTGTGGGTGCAGTACGGCATGGCGCTGGCACCCACCACCCACTTCACCGAGCTGGCCCAGGCCATCCTCTACCGGGGTGCGGGCTGGGCGGTGGTGTGGCCGTCGCTGGTGTGGCTGCTGGGCATCGGCACGGTGCTGTTTGCGCTGGCGCTGGCGCGGTTTCGAAAGACCATTGCGCAGATGGCTTGAGTTTGTGCGTAAATTGCTATTGATTTGGTAGCTGCTAGCGCTTGTGGGATTTGCGCTGGAGCCTCTTATTACATAAAACTCACGGTGCCGGGCCGACCGGGCAGGTTCAGTGCTGCCGTGGGTGCGGGCTGGTTTGCCACGCGCTGGCCGCGCCGCCATACGCCCAGGCGTGCCGCCCGCAGGCGGATGGCCTCTGCCGGGTTGCGCGCATGCAGCAGCACAAAATCCGCATGGCAGCCAGGGGCCAGGCCGTAGCCCTCCAGCCCCAGCAGGCGCGCAGGGTTCACCGTCACTGCATCAAAACACTGGCGCATGGCGGCCTGGCTGGTCATCTGGCCCACGTGCAGACCCATGTGCGCGGCCTCCAGCATGTCGCCGCTGCCGCCGCTGTACCAGGGGTCCAGCACGCAGTCGTGGCCAAACGCCACGGTGAGGCCCGCGGCCATCAGCTCGGGCACGCGGGTCATGCCGCGGCGCCTGGGGTAGCTGTCGTGGCGGCCTTGCAGGGTGATGTTGATGAGCGGGTTGGCCACCACGCCCAGATCGGCCTCGGCCATCAGGGGGATGAGCTTGCTCACGTAGTAGTTGTCCATGCTGTGCATGGAGGTGAGGTGCGAACCCGTGACGCGGCCCTGCAGGCCCAGGCGCTGGGCTTCGTAGGCCAGGGTTTCCACATGGCGCGAGTGCGGGTCATCGCTCTCGTCGCAGTGCATGTCCACGCGTTTGCCGCGTTCGGCGGCCAGCTCGCACAGCAGCCGCACGCTCTCCGTGCCGTCCGCATAGGTGCGCTCGAAGTGGGGAATGCCGCCCACCACGTCCACGCCCATATCGAGCGCGCGTTTGATGTTGTCCAGCCCGCCGGGGCGGCGCAGCACGCCGTCTTGCGGAAAGGCCACCAGTTGCAAGTCCAGGTAGGGCGCTACGCGCTGCTTCACATCCAGCAGGGCCTGCACAGGCAGCAGGCTGGGGTCGCTGGTGTCCACGTGGCTGCGAATGGCCAGCAGGCCTCGTGCCACGGCCCAGTCGCAGTACTGCAGCGCCCGCTGCACGATGGCGTCGTGCGTGAGCTGGGGTTTGAGCTCGCCCCACAGCGCGATGCCTTCGAGCAGCGTGCCGCTCTCGTTCACGCGCGGCTGGCCGTAGCTCAGGGTCGAATCCATGTGGAAATGTGCGTCCACAAACGGCGGGCTCACCAGCAGGCCGCCCGCGTCCACCGTCTCGTGTGCAGGGGCTTGCAGGCCCTCGGCCACTTCGGTGATGCGCCCGCCTTGTACGGCGATGGACATGTTCTGGCGGCCATCGGGCAGGGTGGCGTGGGTAATGAGGAGATCAAGCATGGGGGGAGATTCCGTGAGATCAGCGCTCGCCTTTGCGATAAGGCTTCATCAGCGCCTGAGGATACGCCGCCTTGCGCGCCACCAGCACCAGCGCCAGGATGGACAGCAGATACGGCAGCATCAAATACACCTGGTAGGGCAGCAAGGCATCTCCCGCCTGCTGCAGGCGCAATTGCAGCGCATCAAAAAAAGCAAACAGCAGCGCACCCAGCAGCGCCTTGCCGGGCCGCCACGATGCAAACACCACCAGTGCCACGCAGATCCAGCCGCGCCCGTTGATCATGTTGAAGAAAAACGCGTTGAAGGCCGACAGCGTGAGGAATGACCCCGCCACACCCATCAGCGCCGAACCCGCCACGATGGAGCCCGTGCGTGTAGCCGCCACCGAGATCCCCTGGCCCTCGGCCGCCTGCGGGTTCTCCCCCACCATGCGCACCGCCAGGCCCAGCGGGGTGCGCAGCAGCACCCACGCCAGCAGCGGCACCAGCAGCAGGGCCAGCAAGGTGAGGGGCGTTTGGGCGGAGAGAATGGGGATGCCCAGCCACTCCATGGGCGCAAACGGCTCGATGGTGGGCGGCGTATTCACCTTGGGGAAGCTCACCCGGTAGCCGTAGTAGCTAAGCGCCGTAGCCAGCAGCGTGATGCCCAGGCCGGACACATGCTGCGACAGCGCCAGCCCCACGGTGAGCCAGGCATGCAGGAGGCCAAACACCGCGCCGGTGAGCGCCGCCACCAGCACGCCCGTCCACAGGCCATGGCCGGCATACACCGTGAGCCAGCCGGTGAAGGCCC
>DATLGV010000204.1:0-3703 GCA_035540275.1 Acidovorax sp.
TGTCCGGCTGCGCGGGCCGCAAGGTCAACTCGACCCGCTGGCCGCTGTGCAGGCCCACGCCTACGGCGCGGGTCAGGGTCTTGAGGGTGCGTTGCTGGAGCATTTGCGCATTTTAGTTTCTGGCGTTCCACCCCGCATGGGCTGAGGTCTTGCCGGCCACGCAGACGCCACGCCCACAGCATCGTGGAGGGCTACCAGGCCAAGGCCGCCAGCGGCGCCATGCCTGTGGAGGAGGCGCAGAAGGCGGCCAAGGACGCGCTGCGCATCGCGCGCTACGGAGGTGCCGACGGCAAGACCGAATATTTCTACATCTGGACCACCTCGGGCGTAGACGTCATCGGCCTGCTGGTCAACGGCATGCGCAGCAGCAAGGACGGCAGGGCCTTTGTACCCACCATGTTTGTGCGCCCCGGCCAGCAGACTCCCGTGCCCAAGCTGCAGTACATCGTCAAGGTGGACGGCTGGAATTGGATGGTGGGCTCGGGCATTTACACCGACGATGTGGATATGCTGCTGCGCAACGCACTGTTGGCAAGTGGTGTCCACTGTGCAGGACATCAACGCCAGCAGCCAGAAGATCAGCGACATCATCGGCGTCATCGACGGCATTGCGTTCCAGACCAATATCCTGGCGCTCAATGCCGCTGTCGACGCCGCCCGTGCGGGCGAACAGGGCCGGGGCTTTGCCGTGGTGGCGGGCGAGGTGCGCAGCCTGGCACAGCGCAGCGCCGAAGCCGCCAAGGAGATCAAGTCGCTGATCGGTGCATCCGTCGAAAAGGTCGAGTCCGGCACGGCCCTGGTGGGCAACGCGGGCGCCACCATGACCGAAATCGTGGCCAGCGTGCAGCGCGTGACCGACATCATTGGCGAGATCCGTGCGGCCACGTCGGAACAGAGCCAGGGCATTGCGCAGGTCAACACCGCCATGAACCAGCTGGACCAGATGACCCAGCAGAACTCCGCGCTGGTGGAGGAATCCACGGCCGCCGCCGACAGCCTGCGCGAGCAGGCCATGAAGCTCACCCAGGTGGTGGCGCTGTTCCGCGTGAACGGCAGCACCTCCGCGCCCGCCCCGGCCAGCCGGCCCGCAGCCGCGCCACGCCCGGCCGTCGCTCCTGCGGTGCGTGCCGCAGCACCTCGCCCGGCCCTGGCCAAGGCGTCGGCAGCCCCTCGCCCTGCGGCTGCGCCTTCAACCGCCCCAGCGGCGGCATTGCCGCCCAAGGCGAGCAGCCCCAAGCCGGCGGCAGGCAACAACGACGATTGGGAGTCTTTCTGATCGCGGATAGGTCGGGAGCAGCCCAGGCCTGAGTGCGCACAGAATCACGAGATCTCGGTAAAAAAGCCCTGCCAGCTTGCGCTGGCAGGGCTTTTTGTCTTGCGCCCTCTGGGGACGGCAGGTTGCGATCGGCGGTGCCGTCAGTCGGCCTGCTTGCGCAGGAAGGCGGGGATCTCCAGGTCATCCATGCCGCCCGACGACAGGGCATCCACGCGGGCCGCGGCCTGCGTGCGGTTGGTGCGCCACACGCTGGGCACCGACATGCTGCCGTAATCGGCCTGCGTGCTGCCAGCATGGCCACCTTGCACACCGACCGCGCCGCCCAGGGTGCCCACACCGGCCACAGGCATCTGGTAGGCCATGTTGTCCGTACCCGTGCGCAGACCCCCCTGCACCACCGAGATGGGCTGGCGGCGTGCGTTGGCACGCGACAGGCCCGTGGCCACCACCGTCACGCGGATCTCGTCGCCGAGGCTTTCGTCGTAGGCAGCGCCGAAGATCACATGCGCATCGGTCGACGCGTAGGCATTGATGGTGTTCATGGCCTGGCGCGACTCGGACAGCTTGAGGCTGCCCTTGCTGGCAGTGACCAGCACCAGCACGCCCTTGGCGCCCGACAGGTCGATGCCTTCGAGCAGCGGGCAGGCAATGGCCTGCTCGGCAGCAATGCGGGCGCGGTCCGGGCCGCTGGCCGTGGCCGTGCCCATCATGGCCTTGCCGGGCTCGCCCATCACGGTGCGCACGTCTTCGAAGTCGACGTTCACCTGGCCGTACTCGTTGATGATTTCGGCAATGCCGCCCACGGCGTTCTTGAGCACGTCGTTGGCGTGGGCAAAGGCTTCGTCCTGGGTGATGTCGTCGCCCAGCACGTCCAGCAGCTTTTCGTTGAGCACCACGATCAGCGAGTCCACGTTGGCTTCCAGCTCGGCCAGGCCATCGTCGGCATTCTTCATGCGGCGACCGCCCTCCCAGTCGAAGGGCTTGGTGACCACGCCCACCGTCAGGATGCCCATCTCCTTGGCCACGCGCGCGATCACGGGGGCTGCGCCCGTGCCCGTGCCGCCGCCCATGCCCGCAGTGATGAACAGCATGTGGGCGCCAGAGATGGCGTCGCGGATATCGTCCACCGCTGCCTCGGCGGCATCGCGCGCCTTTTCGGGCTTGCCGCCTGCGCCCAGGCCGCTGTTGCCCAGCTGGATGACGCGGTGCGCCGAGCTGCGCGTGAGCGCCTGCGCGTCGGTGTTGGCGCTGACAAACTCCACGCCCTGCACGCTGCGGGCAATCATGTGCTCGACGGCATTGCTGCCGCCGCCGCCCACACCGATCACCTTGATCTGGGTGCCCTGGTTGAATTCTTCGGCTTCGATCATTTCGATGGTCATCTTGGAGCTCCTGGTTCTAGATTCGTATGCAATTGCCAATTGAGAGATGGGATCATTTTTCTTGTAGTGCGTGGCGGTCCTGTACATCGCCATCGCTCGCGCGGTATCTGGTGAGGGCTCCCACGCGCTAGCCACAGGGGATATTTCATGGTCAGAAATTCCCCACGATGAAATCTTTGAAGCGTCCGAATGCGGTCTTCATGGACCCACTCTTCTGAGCCACCTTGAAACCGCGCAGGCGGGCCAGGCGCGCTTCTTCAAGCAGCCCCATCACGGTGGCGGCACGGGGCTGGGCCACCATGTCTGCCAGTGCACTGGAGTACTTGGGGATGCCGCGCCGCACGGGCTTGAGGAAGATGTCTTCGCCCAGCTCGATCATGCCGGGCATCACCGAGCTGCCACCCGTGAGCACGATGCCCGAGGACAGCACTTCTTCGTAGCCCGACTCGCGCACCACCTGCTGCACCAGCGAGAAGATTTCTTCGACCCGCGGCTCGATCACGCCGGCCAGAGCCTGCTTGGACAACATGCGCGGGCTGCGGTCGCCCAGACCGGGCACTTCCACCTGCGCCTCGGGGTCGGCCAGCAGTTGCTTGGCGTAGCCGCTTTCGACCTTGATGTCCTCGGCGTCCTTCGTAGGGGTACGCAGCGCCATCGCGATGTCGCTGGTGATGAGGTCGCCCGCGATCGGGATCACCGCCGTGTGGCGGATCGCGCCGCCGGTGAAGATGGCCACGTCGGTCGTGCCTGCGCCGATGTCCACCACCACCACGCCCAGCTCGCGCTCGTCGTCGGTCAGCACGGCCTGGCTGCTGGCCAGCGGGTTGAGCATGAGCTGCTCGACCTCCAGGCCACAGCGGCGCACGCACTTGATGATGTTTTCGGCCGCGCTCTGCGCGCCGGTCACGATGTGGATCTTGGCCTCCAGGCGGATGCCGCTCATGCCGATGGGCTCTTTCACATCCTGCCCGTCGATCACGAACTCCTGCGGCTCCACCAGCAGCAGGCGCTGGTCGCTGCTGATGTTGATGGCCTTGGCGGTCTC
>DATLGV010000205.1:0-2960 GCA_035540275.1 Acidovorax sp.
AATTGCCCTGACCGAACTGCACGCGGGCGGCAAGTTCAACCAGAACAGCTACAAGGTCTCGGGCGGCCTGCACGGCGTGGGCGTGAGCTGCGTGAACGCTTTGAGCAAATGGCTGCGCCTGACCGTGCGCCGCGAAGGCAAGGTGCACCAGATCGAATTTGCGCGCGGCTTTGTGCAAGACCGCCTGCTGGCCACCGTGGACGGCTTTGAAGTCAGCCCCATGAAGGTGACCGGCGAGACCGAAAAGCGCGGCACCGAAGTGCACTTCTTGCCCGACACCGAGATCTTCAAAGAGAACAACGACTTCCACTACGAAATCCTGGCCAAGCGCCTGCGTGAGCTGTCCTTCCTGAACAACGGCGTGCGCATTCGCCTCAAGGACGAGCGCAGCGGCAAGGAAGACGACTTCTCGGGCGCAGGCGGCGTGCGCGGCTTTGTCGAGTTCATCAACAAGGGCAAGACCGTTCTGCACCCCACCTCGTTCTACGCCGCAGGCGAGCGCCCGGCCGAGAGCTACGGCGGCATCCCCGGCACGCACATCGGCGTGGAAGTGGCCATGCAGTGGAACAGCGCGTACACCGAGCAAGTGCTGTGCTTCACCAACAACATCCCCCAGCGTGACGGCGGCACCCACCTGACCGGCCTGCGCGCCGCGATGACCCGCGTCATCAACAAGTACATCGAAGAAAACGAGCTGGCCAAGAAGGCCAAGGTCGAAGTCACCGGCGACGACATGCGCGAAGGGCTCTGTTGCGTGCTCAGCGTGAAGGTGCCCGAGCCCAAGTTCAGCAGCCAGACCAAGGACAAGCTGGTGTCGAGCGAAGTGCGCGCGCCGGTGGAAGACATCGTGGGCAAGCTGCTCACCGACTACCTGCAAGAAAAGCCCAACGACGCCAAGATCATCTGCGGCAAGATCGTCGAGGCTGCCAAGGCCCGCGAAGCCGCCCGCAAGGCCCGCGAAATGACGCGCCGCAAGGGCGTGCTCGACGGCATGGGCCTGCCCGGCAAGCTGGCCGACTGCCAGGAAAAAGACCCCGCCCTGTGCGAGATCTACATCGTCGAGGGTGACTCCGCCGGCGGCTCTGCCAAGCAAGGCCGCGACCGCAAGTTCCAGGCCATCCTGCCCTTGCGCGGCAAGATCCTGAACGTGGAAAAAGCCCGCTACGAAAAGCTGCTGACCAGCAACGAAATCCTCACGCTGATCACCGCCCTGGGCACCGGCATCGGTAAAGCGGGCGGCACCACCGGCGGCGACGACTTTGATGTGGCCAAGCTGCGCTACCACCGCATCATCATCATGACCGACGCCGACGTGGACGGCGCCCACATCCGCACCCTGCTGCTCACCTTCTTCTACCGCCAGATGCCCGAACTGGTCGAGCGTGGCCACATCTACATCGCGCAGCCACCGCTGTACAAGGTCAAGGCGGGCAAGGAAGAGCTGTACCTGAAGGATGCGCCCGCGCTCGACGGATTCTTGCTGCGCATTGCGCTGAACCACGCCAGCGTGACCACCGGCGGCGCCAACCCGCAAACCCTGACCGGCGACACCCTGGCCGAACTGGCGCGCAAGCACCAGATCGCTGAAAGCGTCATCGCCCGCCTGGGCAACTTCATGGACGCCGAAGCCCTGCGCGCCATTGCCGACGGCGTGAGTCTCAAACTCGACACCGTGGCCGATGCCGAAGCCAGCGCCGTGGCCCTGCAAGCCAAGCTGCGCGAACTGAATACCACCGGCGCACCCGCCGAAGTGGCCGGTGAATTTGACGCCCGCACCGACAAGCCCCTGCTGCGCATCAGCCGCCGCCACCACGGCAACATCAAGAGCAGCGTCATCACGCAAGACTTTGTGCACGGCGCCGACTACGCCGCCCTGGCTGAAGCCGCCGAAACCTTCCGCGGCCTGCTGGCCGAAGGCGCCAAAGCGATGCGCGGCGAAGGCGACAAGCAGAAGGAAGAAAAGGTCAGCGACTTCCGCCAAGCCATGAAGTGGCTGATCGCCGAAGCCGAACGCACCACCAGCCGCCAGCGCTACAAGGGCCTGGGTGAAATGAACCCCGAGCAGCTGTGGGAAACGACGATGGACCCGAATGTGCGGCGCTTGCTGCGCGTGCAGATCGATGACGCGATCGAGGCCGATCGGGTGTTCACCATGCTGATGGGGGATGAGGTGGAGCCGCGGCGGGATTTCATTGAAACCAATGCTTTGCGCGCTGGGAATATCGACGTTTGATCGTCATCAGTTCACCATGAAAATCGAAAACACCATTTTCGATTTTCATGGTGTTTGATAGCATGGCGATATGTTAATTGAACGTCGCCAACTCGTAGACCAGCTCGCACGGCGGCTTGAATCCTTTCGGGCGGTTGAACTGGTTGGCCCCCGGCAAGTGGGCAAGACCACGCTGGCGCGGCACTTTATCGACGTCGCCAGTCCTCAATACTTTGACCTGGAAGACCCTGTCTCGCGCCAGCGGCTGGCGGACCCAATCACCACGCTTGCGGGCATGCAAGGCTTGGTGGTGATTGATGAGGTTCAGCACATGCCCACGCTGCCGGAGACGCTGCGGGTGTTGATGGACCGTCCCGGGTCCATGCACCAGAACGGCCAGTACCTGTTGCTGGGCAGTGCCTCGCCCCGCGTGATGCACAAGAGCGAATCCTTGCTGGGGCGCGCGGTGACCCTGGAAGTCGGCGGCTTCGATATCGGCGAAACCGGCACGGATCCCCACGCTGTGCAACAGCTCTGGCTGCGCGGGGGATTTCCTGCGGCGTACCTGGCGCCGGATGACGCGGTCAGCACCCAATGGCGCAACGCTGCCATCCAGCGCCACGTCAGCAGCGATCTGCCGCTGCTCGGAATGAACGCTCCCGCGCCGCTGATGACGCGCTTCTGGCAGATGCTGGCCCACTACCACGGCCAAACGTGGAACGCCGCCGAGCCCGCACGGTCCCTGGGC
>DATLGV010000206.1:0-4485 GCA_035540275.1 Acidovorax sp.
GACGCGCCGCAAGACCTGCAGGTGGCCGGCAAGTTCACCACCCCCCGCCGCGTGGACGCCGTGGGCAGCGTGATGGGCCAGTCGGGCGGCCGCGACACGGGTGTGTCGTTGCCGTTCCAGGGCCAGCCCCTCCAGGGCCACTCGGGCATCAAGCGCATGGCCGATGGCAGCTACTGGCTGCTGGCGGACAACGGCGCTGGCTCCAAGGCCAACTCGCCCGACTTCATGCTGCACCTGAGCCACTACACCGTGGACTTCAAGTCGGGCCAGTTCAACCGCCTCAAGACCGTCTTCCTGCACGACCCCGACAAGAAGATCCCCTTCCGCATCAACCACGAAGGCACCGACAAGCGCTACCTGACCGGCGCCGACTTCGACCCCGAGAGCTTCCAGTTCGCCGGTGGCGCGCTGTGGATCGGCGAAGAGTTTGGCCCCTTCCTCATCAAGGCCGACCTGAACGGCAAGGTGCTGGCCGTGTTCGAGACGCAGGTGGACGGCAAGGTCGTGCGCTCGCCCGACGCGCCCGGCGTGCTCATGCCCGGTGCGCCCGATGCCAAGCCCACACCGTTTGAAGTCAAGCGCTCCAAGGGCTACGAAGGCATGGCCTCCAGCCAGGACGGCAGCAAGCTCTATGCGTTGCTCGAAGGCGCGCTGTGGAACGACGGCGCCAAGGCGTACGAAAACGTGGGCGGCAAGCAGTACCTGCGCGTGCTCGAATTTGATGTGAAGACCGAGCAATGGACGGGTCGCCACTGGAAGTACGTGCTGGAGGCCAACCACCACGCCATTGGCGACTTCAACATGATCGATGCCACCACGGGTCTCATCATCGAGCGCGACAACGGCGAAGGCACGGCCGACAAGGCCTGCCCCGAAGGCCAGAAGCGCACGTACTGCTTCCACGACTTGGCCAAGTTCAAGCGCGTCTACAAGGTGGAGATGAGCGACGCCAACGTGGGCGGCGAGATCCGCAAGGTGGGCTACATCGACCTCATGAACATCCAGGACCCCAAGCGCCTGGCCAAGAAGCCGCTAAATAACGGCGTGCTCACCTTCCCGTTCTTCACCATCGAGAACGTGGACGTCGTGGACAGCACGCACATCGTGGTGGGCAACGACAACAACCTGCCCTTCAGCAGCAGCCGCGACCCCAACAAGGCGGATGACAACGAGCTGGTGCTGTTGGAGGTGGGCGAGTTGCTCCGCGCGAGGTAAGGGGCGCCCCCCTGAGACGCTTCGCGTCTTCCCCCCGCTCTCGCGCTGCGCGCGGGCAGGGGGACGCAGCCCTCGCTGCGGGGCGGCCCTTGCTCGGCTGCCCTGGCCTGGGTCGCGCCAGTTTTGAGCGCCGCGGGCGAGTACGAGGCCCCGGAAAGACCGGTGTGTGGGGGCTCCAACCCTTGGGGCACCTTTGAATGCTGCGGGTGGCAAAATTCCAGGTTCCCCTTCCAACGCTCCACAAGCCGCGCCACCATGTTCACAGGCATCGTCCAAGCCACGGCAGGCATTGCCGCCATCCACGACCGCGCAGGGCTGCGCACCTTCACGCTCGACTTCCCCGAGGGCTTTTGCCAGGACCTGGCCATTGGCGCCAGCGTGGCCACCGACGGCGTGTGCCTCACCGTGACCGAGATCCTGTCGCCCACGCAGGCCAACTTCGACGTGATGCTGCAGAGCCTGAACATCACCACGCTGGGCAGCTACGCGCAGGGCGACCGCGTGAACGTGGAGCGCGCGGCCAAGGACGGCGCCGAGATCGGCGGCCACCCGCTGTCGGGCCATGTGGACTTCACCGGCACGCTCACCCTGCGCCGCGAGTTTGACAACAACCTGGTGTGGCGCGTGGCCGTGCCCGAGGCGTTTCGCCGCTACATCTTTGCCAAGGGCTACATCGCCATCCACGGCGCCAGCCTCACGGTGGCCGAGGTGAACCGGCAAGAGGGCTGGTTCGAGATCTGGATGATCCCCGAGACCCGCCGCGCCACCGTGTTTGAGAGCAAGAAGGTGGGCGACCGCCTGAACATCGAAATCGAGCGCAGCACCCAGGTGGTGGTGGACACCGTGCGCGAGGCCGTGCAGGAGAGCCTGGGCCGCCTGCAGCCCGTGCTGGAGGCGTTGCTGAAGGAAAAGGGCCTGTCGCTCGACGACTTTGTGCAGGCGCCCGTGCTGCCGCATTGATCGCACAAAGCCAAGCCCTCTCATGTCCGTGGTGGTGCGCCCGCTGGCGCTGAACGATCTGCCCGACCTGCTGGCCGTGCAACTGGCCTGTTATGGCGAGGGATTCGTGGAGAGTGGTGACGTGTTTGCGCGCCGTCTGGCCAGCCCCGCCCATTGCTCACTGGTGCTGGAGCAGGGCGGCGCGGTGTGCGCCTACCTGGCGGCCTACCGCAGCGTGCGCGGCAAGGTCACCCCGCTGCATGGCGACTTTGAAGCCGTCGCCCAGCCCGATACCCTGTACCTGCACGACATGGCCGTGCTGCCTGCCCATGCGGGGCAAGGCCTGGCCCATGCGTTGCTGCAGCCCCTGTGGGCGCAGGCCCGCGCAGAAGGGCTGCGGCACAGCGCGCTGGTCTCGGTGCAGGGCTCGCAGGCCTACTGGCAGCGGCAGGGCTATGGGCTGCACCCCTTGCAGGACGCCACCCAGCAGACCCGCCTCGCCCGCTATGGCGAAGGCGCCGTGTACATGGCGCGGGCGCTTTAGAACGTGTAGGCGCAGTGTCACCCGCCCTCGTCATAATGCCCGCCATGCCCCACCGCTGGAAACCCAACGTCACCGTGGCCGCCCTCATCGAGCGCGATGGCCGCTTTCTGCTGGTCGAGGAAGAAACCACCGACGGCCTCAAGCTCAACAACCCCGCCGGCCACCTGGACCCGGGCGAGTCGCCCATCCAGGCTTGCGCGCGCGAGGTGCTGGAAGAGACCGCCCACGACTTCGAGCCCATGGCGCTGATCGGCGTGTACCTCAACCGCTTTACCAAGACGCGCACCGGCGACGACACCACCTACCTGCGCTTTGCGTTTGCGGGCACGCTGGGCACGCACCATGACTGGCGCACGCTGGACACCGGCATCGTGCGCACGCTGTGGCTCACGCCCGACGAGATCCGCGCCTGTCCCGAGCGCCACCGCAGCCCGCTGCTGCTGCGCTGCCTGGAGGACTACCTGGCGGGCCAGCGCTTTCCGCTGACGCTGGTGCACACCGACATTTCGGTGACCGAGCCGGACGGCGTGGCCGCGCGATAGGCCTTGGTTTCCACAGAGCGGCGCACCGCCCTGTGTGAAGAGGCGCTCAGAGCCGCTAACAAAACTCTTCTGGCGTCGTTGCCGCGTCTTGTCGTACTGCCCGTAGTGCCTGCGACGCAGCGCCTGGCCAGAACCGCTTCGCTGAGTTTTGTTCAGCGTCGCCCTAATTCGCCTTGGCTTTCCAGGCCGCGCTCTGCTGGCGCACCAGGTCCAGCAGGTTGCCCATCACCACATTCACATCGATCAGGTGCAGGCCCCAGTCGTCCCAGGTGCGGTCGTTGACCACGATGTCGCCTGGCACATCGCGGGGCAGGCTGCCACGCCCGTTGCCGTCCAGACCCAGCGCCAGGTAGTGCGCGGCGCCGTCCTTCACGCACGCGGTGCGCATCAGGCCGGGCAGGTTCACGAACGGGGTGGTCACGCCCTCCAGGCCCTGCGCCCATTCCGCACGCAACACCGGCTGCCCCAGCAGGTTGGCCTCGCGGGCGAGCAGGCTGCGCAGCGGCTGGCCGCTCAGGCGCACGGGGTCTGTGCAGGCCACCTCGGTGCCCGGCGTGTTGCTGCGCCCAAAGCGCGCATTCGCGGGCGGGGGGGAGGTCTCGCGGAACGTGGAGTACGCCACCACACAGCCGGTTTGCGTCCCGCTGCGGCACAGAGGCAGCGTGGGCAGTGATCCCCCCGTGTCTGCGCCCGCCGGGACCATCACGTTGAAGCCGATGAGCAGGGCCGACACCAGGCGCTGCTGCACCGGCTGGCCGTCCACATCGCGCTTGAGCAGCTCCAGCAGCATGCGGCTGCCTTGCGAATGCCCCACCAGCACCACGCCCCGGCCCTGGTTGTCGTTGGCCAGGTAGTGCCGCCACGCCGCGCGCACATCCTCGATGGCCATCTCCGGGTTCACGCCCGCAGGGTTGCCCGCCATGGCCGCGCGCAGCCCCGCCAGCGTGATCTGCCGGTACATGGGCGCAAACGGACGGCACACCGAGGCAAAGGGGGCGAACTGCTGTGCCACTGCCCGCTGCTCGCCCGGGCCGGGTTGCAACGTGCTGTGCGGGTTGGGGTCCTGCGAAATTGTGGGGTACACGTAAAAGCAGTCGATGGGCGCATCGGCCTGCGGCTTGAGCACCTGCACCGTGCGCTGGCCGTCGGTGGTCAGCGTGGTGAGCGACTGCTCGGTACTGCACAGGTCGGTGCGTCCGGGGCGGCACAGCCAGGTTTCGGGTGCGTCGTAGTGGGCGGTGGGGG
>DATLGV010000207.1:0-29229 GCA_035540275.1 Acidovorax sp.
CCATGATGGAGTTCTACGCGGCGTACTGGAACTACCTGGACCTGATGGACTTCACCGAGACGCTGATCCGCGAGGTGGCGCTCAAGGCCACCGGCTCGCTGCAGATGACGTACCAGGGCCGCGCGGTGGACCTGACCCAGCCGTTTGCCCGCCTGACCATCCGCGAAGCCATCTTCCAGTACACCGAGGCCGGTGCCCATGTGGACGATGCTGCGTGGCTCATCAGCGCGCTCAAGAAACTGGGCATGACGGAAGAGAAGGACAAGCTCTCCAGCCGGTCGCTGGCCAGCCTGCAGGTGCTGTACTTTGAAGAAACGGTGGAAGACAAACTCTGGCAGCCCACCTTCATCATGGAACACCCCACCGAGATCTCGCCGCTGGCGCGCGCCAACGACAACCGCCCCGAAGTGACGGAGCGCTTTGAGCTCTACATCACGGGCCGCGAGTTCGGCAACGGCTTCAGCGAGCTCAACGATGCCGAGGACCAGGCGGCACGCTTTCACGCCCAGGTGGCCGCCAAGGACAGCGGCGACGACGAGGCCATGTTCTACGACCATGACTTCGTGCGTGCGCTGGAATACGGCATGCCCCCCACAGGGGGTTGCGGCATCGGCATTGATCGCCTCATGATGCTGCTGACCGACAGCCCCAGCATCCGCGACGTGATCCTGTTCCCCGCGCTGCGCCGGGAGTCCTGATCCCAGAGGCCTGACTGAGGCCTGGATTCACCCGGAGGGCGGTCTTTGATCGCCCCCCTTTAACCGGCACCCAGGAGACATACCGTGCCCTTCAGCTCCAGCAATGCACCCTATCCTGCCCATCAGTCCCTGCCCTCGGACAATGCCTTTTCGGTGCTGGTGGTCGAGGACCAGGGCTCCGTACGAGCAGCACTGGTGACCGAACTGCGGCAGGCGGGTGTGTCCGACATCTTCGAGGCGCCCGAGGGCAGCGCTGCGCTGCACCTGTTCAAGACGCATCGGCCCGATCTGGTACTGCTCGACATCAAACTGCCCGGCCAGGATGGCTACTGGGTGGCGCAGCAGATGCGAGAGAGCGAAGCGGGCGACTGGACGCCCATCATCTTCCTGTCGGGCCTGGACAACGAGCTGGACGTGTGGCGCGGCATTGAGGCGGGTGGCGACGACTACCTGGTCAAACCCGTCAAGCCCATCGTGCTCATGGCCAAGCTGCGCGCCATGCGGCGCCTGCTGGACATGCGCCGCCGACTGGTGTCGATGTCCGCCGAGCTGCACACGGCCAACCAGCGGCTCAATGAGATGGTGGAGGTCGATGCCCTCACGGGGCTGGTCAACCGTCGCGGGTTCGACCGCATCCTGCACAACGAAATTCTGGCTGCACGCCGCGACGGTACGCCGCTCACGCTGATGTTGTGTGACCTGGATCACTTCAAGCTCTTCAACGACGCCAGCGGCCATGTGCATGGCGACGCCTGTCTGAAAGAGGTGGGCCGGCTGCTGCGCGAGGTCTGCGTGCGCCCCCGGGATGTGGCCTCGCGCTATGGCGGCGAAGAATTCGCCCTCATCCTGCCCAACACCCCGCGCTCGGGTGCCATGACGTTTGCGCGGGCGCTGGGGCAAGTGCTCAAGGTGCGTGCCATTGCGCATGCTGGCTCACCGCTGGGTGATACGCTGACGCTGTCCGGCGGCATCACCACCTGCGTGCCTGACGACAGCACCAACGCCGAAAGCATGATCATGCGTGCCGACCAGGCGCTGTATGCCGCCAAGGCCCAGGGCCGCAACCGCTTCTTCAGTTTTGAAATGCAGATGGACACCTTGGAGCAATTACGCCATTGAGTTTCTTCCACTTTTTTTCGTTTGATGCGACCGAACGCAGCGCCCGTACCGTCACATCCCGCATGCAAGTCCTGACAACCCGGCTGCCTGAATGGATGCAGGACTGGCTTGAAGTCATTGTTCCAGGCTCGCAGATTCTGCTGATTCTGTTCGCTGCCTGGTTGTTGCAGCGCGTCTTGCGCCGCCTGGTGCGCCGTGCCAGTGCCCACTACCAGTTGCCGAACGAGCTGGTGGTGCCCATGAACGGCCTGATCCGCTGGATCATCTTTGCCAGTGCCCTGCTGCTGGTGCTGGAACGCATGGGGGTATCGGCCACCGTGCTCTGGACTGCGTTCACCGGCTTTGCCACCGTGGGCGCCGTGGCGTTCTTCGCGGCGTGGAGCGTGTTGTCCAACCTGTTTTGCGCGCTGCTCATCTTCACCGTGCGGCCCTTCAAGATTGGCGAATACATTGAGGTGCTGGACACTGCCGACAAACCTGGCGCCCAGGGGCGTGTGGTGGACATCAACCTGCTTTACACCACGCTGGAAGACCACGGCGCGACAGGCGGCCGGGTGGCCTGGCTGCAGATTCCGAATGCACTGGTGTTCCAGCGCGTGGTGCGCAGGTTTCAGGGGGTGCCACCGCCCCTTGCGCAGCCCGCGCCCCCTGCACCACCTCCGCCCTCCTCTGCCCCCGCTGCGGAGACAGTCGCCCATGCCTCACCCGCAGCCCCGACGCCGGTGGCGCCAGGACCTCTCAGCACACCATAGGGACGCTCCGCAGTGGGCTACCCGGCCACCGGCAGGTCAGGGCAACAGGTCCAGCGCCTGCAGGTAGGCGGGCTGGTACATGAGTTCGTCCCAGGCCTGCGGCAGGGTTTCGGGCAGCAGCGCCAGGCGGCGGGATTCGCTGTCCACACTCGGCTGCCAGCGGCCCTGGTTGCGGGCGCTCTCCAGGCCCATGATGAGTTCGTCCACCGCCTTGCCCTCGCCCACGCTCTGGTTGCACAGCAGCACCAGGTCGCAACCGGCTTCCAACGCTGCCACGGCAGCGTCGGTGTAGCTGACCACCTGGCCATCGAGGCGCCGAGCGCCTTCCATGCTGAGGTCGTCGCTGAAGATCGCGCCGTCAAAGCGCATCTGGCGGCGCAGGATGTCCTGCAGCCAGCGCTGCGAGAAACCGGCGGGGCGGCTGTCCACCTTGGGGTAGATCACGTGGGCCGGCATCACGCTGGTGAGCGTGCTGCTGAGCCAGGGGTAAGGCGCCGCATCATCGGCCAGGATGGCCTTGAGGCTGCGCCGGTCCACGGGCACCTCGGTGTGCGAATCCGCCCGGACGAAGCCATGACCCGGAAAGTGCTTGCCGCAATTGGCCATGCCGGCCTGCAGCAGGCCGTGCATGAGGCTCTTGGCCAGCAGCGCCACCACGCGGGGGTCGCGGTGGAACGAGCGGTCGCCGATCACGCCACTTTCACCCCAATCGAGGTCCAACACCGGGGTGAAGCTGAAGTCCACGCCGCAGGCCCGCAGCTCCGCACCCAGCACATAGCCCACCGCCGTGGCCGCATTGGTGGCGCGCAGGGCACCGCTGCCAGGCACGGCCTTGGCGCCCTTGCCATCATCCATCCACATCTCGCCCAGTGCGCGCATGGGCGGCAGATGGGTGAAGCCATCGGTACGAAAGCGCTGCACGCGGCCGCCTTCATGGTCCACGCAGATCAGCAGGTCGTCGCGCACGGCCTTGATGCTGCTGGTGAGCTGCAGCAGCTGCGCGCGGTTTTCCCAGTTGCGGGCAAACAGGATGACGCCGCCCGTGAGCGGGTGCGCCAGGCGGCGGCGGTCATCGGCGCTGAGGGCGGTACCAGCGACGTCGAGGATCAGGGGTGCGTGTTCAGTCATGGGAGGTTTCAAGGGTCAATTGCTACTCAATTAATAGCTATCAGCGCGTATCAATCGATTGCTTCAGGGTCATTGGGTTTGGTTTTCTCCACCACGCAGAAGCTGGCGGCATAGTCGGTCTCGTCGGTCACGCTGAGGTGCGCCTGCAGGCCCTGGGCCTCAAACCATTCCTTGAGCGCGCCGTGCAGCACGATGACGGGCTGGCCGCTTGGCAGCTTGGCCACCTCGCAGTGGCGCCAGGTCATGGGCATGCGCATGCCCAGGCCAATGGCTTTGCTGAACGCTTCCTTGGCGGAGAACCGGGTGGCCAGGTAGCGCAGGCCCCGGTCGGGCCAACGCGCACTGCGTTCACGCCAGGTGGCCAGTTCGCCGTCGGCCAACACCTTCTGGGCAAAGCGCTCGCCATGGCGTTCCAGGCTGGCGGCGATGCGGCGCACATCGCAGATGTCGGTGCCGATGCCGTAAATCATGGTTATTTTGAATGAAATTAGGCTCTAGCGCTTATCCATAAAGCGCTAGCAGCTATCAAATCAGGAGTCATTCGCCTGCGTGGCAAAACCCGCCTGGATGCAGCCCAGGTAGGCCAGCACCGTGGGGGCGTAACCCAGCTCCAGCGCGTCGGCAATGAGGGCGTGGCCAATCGAGACCTCCAGCACGCCCGGCACTTCGCGCACAAAGGCTGCCAGGTTGTCCCGGTTGAGGTCATGGCCCGCATTCACGCCCAAGCCTGCATCCAGCGCCGCCTGGGCGGCTGCGGCATAGCGTTTCAGCTCCACCGCCTGCTGCGGCGAGCCCCAGGCGGCAGCGTAGGGCTCGG
Source organism: Acidovorax sp. (assembly GCA_035540275.1). Lineage (GTDB taxonomy): Bacteria > Pseudomonadota > Gammaproteobacteria > Burkholderiales > Burkholderiaceae_C > Acidovorax. Next base: position 4,515 of record DATLGV010000207.1, read on the forward strand.
TGTACAGCTCCACCCGGTCAGCGCCCACTGCCTTGGCGGCGGCCATCTGCTCCGGCACGGGGTCCATGAAGAGACTCACGCGCACGCCCAGCGCCTTGCACTCGGCCACCAGGGGCGCCAGGCGCTCGGCATCTTGCGGAAAGCTCCAGCCGTGGTCGCTGGTGAACTGGTCCTCGCTGTCGGGCACAAAGGTGGCTTGGTGAGGCCGAACCTGGCGGATGAAGTCCATCAGGTTCTGCGAAGGGTTGCCCTCGATGTTGTATTCGCGGTCGGGCCAGGCCTTCATCAGGGTTGCCAGTTCGAACACGTCCTGGCTGAGGATGTGGCGCTCGTCGGGCCGGGGATGCACCGTGATGCCCTGGGCCCCTGCCTTCAGGCACAGCTCGGCAGCACGGGTGACGCTGGGAATACCCAGATGCCGCGTGTTGCGCAGCAGGGCCACCTTGTTGACGTTGACGGACAAGGCGGTGCGCTGAGGAGAACGGGAGGATGGGTTCATAGGGCCTGCAAGTCGATCATGAGCTGGCGGGTGCGCAGCGTCGGGCTGCCGCAATGGTATTGCAGCAGGGCACGCAGCTGCGGCTTGAGTTCGGCCGCCACGGGGGCGCAGGCGCGCAAGGTGGCGGTGTAGCTGGCGACGTCATCGAGGCCCCGCTGCAGGGCCTGCCACTGGCTGCCTGCCAGGCCTGCGCGGTCTGCGGCGGACGCGGCGCGCAAGCCGCCTTCGGGCACCAGCGTGTAGCGGGTGCCCGGCTCCAGCGGGGCGAAGGTCATGGTCTGCACGTCCAGACCGGGCAAGAGGCCGATCTCGCGCAAAAGCAGCAGCTCAAAACTGCGCAGCACCGCCTCCAGCGCGTCGCCATGTTCGCTGGCCAGCACGCGCACCACGCCCGCATAGGCATCAAACAACGCCGGATGCGGGTCTGCCCGCGCCAGCAGGCGCAGCAGCAGCTCGTTGAGGTACATGCCCGACAGCAGGGCATCGCCCGTGGGCATCACGTGCCCGCCCACCCATTCGGCGCCCTTGAGCGTATGGATGTCCGCATGGCCATCGCCCGCGAGCGTGTAGGTCACAAGCAGGGGCTGAAGCGGCAACAGCACCGGGCGGAAGTTGGAGCTGGGCTTCTTGGCCCCCTTGGCCACCAGCGCTGTCCGCCCCTGCTGGCGGCAGAAGACTTCCAGGATCAGGCTGGACTCGCTCCAGTCGTAGCTGTGCAGCACGAACGCAGGTTCATCGGAGATGCGCTTGGCAACGGCCACGGTGCTGCGGGGGATGGAGGGTGTGGAAGGGTCGCCGGTAACGCCTGCTGCGGTGTGCGCGGGCAGGAAGAAGGGGGAGTCAGCGTTCGGGGCTCACTCGTAGCCGAAGGAGCGCACCCGGGCTTCGTCGTCGGCCCAGCCGGAGCGGACCTTGACCCACAGCTCCAGGAACACCTTGGCGTCCATGAGCTTTTCCAGCTCCTGGCGGGCCTCGGTCCCAATGCGCTTGAGGCGCTCGCCCTTGTCGCCGATGACCATCATCTTGTGGTTCTCGCGCTCCACCACGATGGTGGCAGCGATCTTGACCAGGCGCTTGTGCTGCTTGCTCTTTTCCTCGTCGAACTTGTCGATGACCACGGTCGAGGTGTAGGGCAGCTCGTCGCCGGTAAAGCGGAACAGCTTCTCGCGCACGGTTTCGGAGGCCAGAAACTTCTCGCTGCGGTCGGTCAGCTCATCCTCGCCATACCACCAGGCTTGCTCGGGCAGGTATTTGGCGCAGATGCCGAACAAGCGCTCGATGTCCCCCTTGTTCTTGGCCGACATGGGCACGAACTCGGCGAACGGATGGCGCTCCTGCATGCTCTTGAGCCAGGGGGCCAGCTCGGCACGACGGTGCACCATGTCCAGTTTGTTGGCCACCAGCAGCGTGGGAATGCCGGGCTTGAACAGCGACAGCACCTTGGCGTCGGCCAGGGTGAAATTGCCCGCCTCGACCACAAAGAGGATCAGGTCCACGTCGCCAATCGCGCCCATCACGGTCTTGTTCAGCGACTTGTTGAGGGCGGTGGCGTGCCGGGTCTGGAAGCCCGGGGTGTCCACAAAGATGAACTGCGTCTGATCCAGGGTGCGAATGCCCGTGATGCGGTGTCGCGTGGTCTGCGCCTTGCGCGAAGTGATGCTGATCTTCTGCCCCACCAGGGCATTGAGCAGGGTGGACTTGCCCACGTTGGGCTTGCCGACAATGGCGATCACGCCGCAGCGCTGGCCGGGCACCGCAGCCGGAGCCCCCGCCGCAGCCAGCATGGCTTCCAGGTCGTTTTGCACCGGGGCGCCTTCGGCACCGTTGTCAGCAGCTACGTCTTTGGTAGCGTCGTTCATAAATTCTTTGCTTTCAATGTGGCCAGCATGGCCGCAGCAGCGGCTTGTTCGCCCGCCCTGCGCGAGCCGCCGATGCCACGCTCGGTCAGGCCCAGTTCGGGAATATCGCACTCGACGTCGAAGGTCTGGCGGTGGGCTGCTCCCACGGTTGCCACCACCTTGTACTGCGGCAGCTTCATTTTGCGGCCCTGCAGCCACTCCTGCAATGCGGTTTTGGCGTCCTTGGACGCCGCCTGCATGTGCGGATTGATCTCCACGCCCTCGAAAAGGCGGTGGACCAGGGCCTCAGCGCTGGCGTAGCCGGCGTCCAGATACACGGCCCCGATCAGGGCTTCCAGTGCGTCAGCCAGGATGGAGGGGCGTTGCTGCCCCCCCGACTTGGCTTCGCCCTCGCCCAGACGCAGCACATCCGACACTTTGAGCCGCAGGGCGAGTTGGTGCAAGGTGTCCTGCTTGACCAGATTGGCTCGCACCCGCGAGAGGTCGCCTTCGGGCAAGGCGGACAGCCGCTGGTAGAGCAGGCTGGCCACCGCCAGGTTCAAGACGGAGTCGCCCAGGAATTCAAGCCGCTCGTTATGGTCAGCCGAAAAACTGCGGTGCGTGGTGGCACGCTGGAGCAGCGAAGGATCAGAAAAAACATGCTGCAGGCGCCCCTGCAGCGCGAGGAGACCGGCCTGCACCTAGTTGGTCTGCGCTTCAAAGCGGTAGACCAGATAAGCTGGGCCCGCCAGGGGAATCTCGCGCGAATATTTGAATGAAACCACCACCTTCTCGCCCCGCTTCGTCACATCCAGGTCCGTGCCCTTGAGGGAATGGATGTCATCAATGGCCGCGGCACGGTCAAACGCCGCGCGCACCCCGGGCACCGTGCTCTCTACCTTGGCCTTTTCAATCGCCTTTTTCGCCGCGTTGTATTCCAGGAAAATGGGCACCGACTGCCCGCCGATGGCAAAGACAGCCACGGCGATCAGCCCCACGAAAATCAACCCAAAAAACGACAGCCCGCGCTGGCGGGAGCGGCTGGCAGTGCGATATGTCTTCATCATCAATGACCCCCCGATGTTGTGTGCGAACGGTCGCGTTCAATGGAACGCACCGATGCGCTTGAGATTACCGAAATTCATCCAGACAAAAAAGGCCTTACCCACGATGTTGCCCTCCGGCACGAACCCCCAGTAACGGGAATCGAGCGAGTTGTCGCGGTTGTCGCCCATCATGAAGTAATGCCCCTGCGGCACCTTGCAAGTGACCCCTTCCACACTGTAGCGGCAGTTTTCGCGATAGGCAAAATTGCTGGCGCCTTGCACGAAGGCAGGCACATCAGGGTTGTTCAACAGCCGGTGCGGCTGGTCTCCCAGCTGCTCTTCAAATTGCTTGAAGTAGCGCATCGAGTCTTCCTCCAGGAAGTCGGGCAGCGCCTTGGTGTCAACGGCTTTGCCGTTGATGGTGAGCCGCTTGTTGAGATAGGCCACCTCGTCGCCCGGCACGCCCACCACGCGCTTGATGTAGTCCATGCTGGGCTGCGGGGGATAGCGGAACACCAGCACGTCTCCGCGCACTGGCCGGGTGCCCTCGGTCAGCCGTGTGTTGATGACGGGCAGCCGGATGCCGTAGGTGAATTTGTTCACCAGGATCAGATCGCCCACCAGCAGGGTGGGAATCATCGAGCCAGACGGGATCTTGAAGGGCTCAAACAGGAAGGAGCGCAAGAAGAACACCGCAGCGATCACCGGAAACAGGCCCGCCGTCCAGTCCAGCCACCACGGCTGCATGAGGATGCGGCCCTTGGCCTCCTGCACATCCACGTCCACCTTCTGGATGCCCATGCGATCCAGTTCTGCACGGCGCTCGGTGGCAGCGTCTTCTATGGCCTGCGCCGCCCTGCGGCGCCGGGGCAGAAAATAAAGGCGCTCCGCCAGCCAATAGGCACCGGTGACGAACGTCGCCAGAAACAGAAGCAGCGCAAAGTTGCCCTCGATCGCGCCGGTGTACCAGGCACCGATGTAGCCCACAAACGCGGCCAGCACCAGCGACGTCAAAATTTGCATGAATTGCATCAGTCTTCCACCTGCAAAATGGCCAGGAACGCCTCTTGGGGCACCTCGACCGATCCAATCTGTTTCATGCGCTTCTTGCCTGCCTTCTGCTTCTCAAGCAGCTTGCGTTTGCGGGTGATGTCGCCCCCGTAACACTTGGCCAGCACGTTCTTGCGCAGCGCCTTGATGGTTTCACGGGCGATGATGTTGGCGCCAATGGCAGCCTGGATCGCCACGTCGAACATCTGGCGGCTGATGATCTCGCGCATCTTGGCCGCCACCGCGCGGCCACGGTAGGCCGACTGGCTGCGGTGGACGATGATGGACAGCGCATCAACCTTCTCGCCGTTGAGCAGGATGTCCACCTTCACCACGTCGGAGGCGCGGTACTCCTTGAACTCATAGTCCATGGAGGCATAGCCGCGCGAGACCGATTTCAGCTTGTCGAAGAAGTCGAGCACGATCTCGCCCAAAGGCAGCTCGTAGGTCAGCATCACCTGGCGGCCATGGTAGGCCATGTTCAACTGCACGCCGCGCTTCTGGTTGGCCAGCGTCATCACCGGGCCCACATATTCCTGCGGCATGTACAGGTGCACCGTGACGATGGGCTCGCGGATCTCCTGGATGCGGCCCTGCTCCGGCATCTTGGAGGGGTTCTCCACCATGATGACCTCGCCATCGCCCTTGACCACCTCGTACACCACACTGGGCGCGGTGGTGATCAGGTCCTGGTCGAACTCGCGCTCGAGGCGCTCCTGCACGATCTCCATGTGCAGCAAGCCCAGAAAGCCGCAGCGGAAGCCGAAGCCCAGCGCCTGCGACACTTCGGGCTCGAAGTGCAGGGACGCATCGTTGAGCTGCAGCTTCTCCAGCGCATCCCGCAGCTGGTCGTACTCGCTGGCTTCGGTCGGGTAGAGGCCCGCAAACACCTGGGGCTGGATTTCCTTGAAGCCAGGCAGTGCCTGATCTGCCGGACCCAGGTTGTTGGGCAGCTTCTTTTCGAGGGTGATGGTGTCACCCACCTTCGCAGCCTTCAGCTCCTTGATGCCCGCAATGATGTAGCCCACCTCGCCCGCATTGAGTGCGTCGCGCGGTGAGTTGGCGGGCGTGAACACACCCAGGTTGTCAGCGTTGTAGGCCGCGCCCGATGCCATCATCTTGATGCGCTCGCCCTTGAGCAGGCGGCCATCCACCACCCGCACCAGCATCACCACGCCGACGTACGGGTCGAACCAGCTATCGATGATCATCGCGCGCAGCGGCGCATCCGGATTGCCACGGGGCGCAGGCACCTTGGCCACGATCAGTTCAAGGATCTCATCGATGCCCATGCCCGTCTTGGCCGAACAAGGTATGGCATCGGTGGCATCGATGCCGATCACATCCTCGATCTCGGCCTTGGCGTTGTCGGGGTCGGCCTGCGGCAGGTCCATCTTGTTGAGCACCGGCAGCACTTCCACACCGAGGTCCAGTGCGGTGTAGCAGTTGGCCACGGTCTGCGCTTCCACACCTTGCGATGCATCCACCACCAGCAACGCGCCCTCGCATGCAGACAGCGAGCGACTCACTTCGTAAGAGAAGTCCACATGCCCCGGCGTATCAATCAGATTGAGGTTGTAGACCTTGCCGTCCCGGGCCTTGTAATGCAGCGCTGCGGTCTGCGCCTTGATGGTTATCCCACGCTCTTTTTCGATATCCATCGAGTCCAGAACCTGGGCCTCCATCTCACGGTCTGCGAGACCTCCGCACCGCTGGATCAAGCGGTCGGCAAGCGTCGACTTGCCATGGTCGATGTGCGCAATGATGGAAAAATTTCTGATGTGGTTCATCAACGGAAAGCGTCAAGTGATTGAATTAAAACAGCGCGCACAAGAAAAAAGGGCGCGTCGAGTGGCGACGCGCCCTGAACCAACAATCATTGGCAACTGCGATAGTTGGAGCTTCATTGTAGGCAAAAAGGCCGCCTGAAAAAGCCCGCCCCTCGGTATCCGAGGGAAGTTGCCAGGGTGCAACAAGAATTTTATACACAGTTTATACACAGTCTGCACAAGAACAACGCTGGACAACTTGTGGGTGAGCTGTGGATCAACTGTGCATCGCACAAAAACATCCCACATCGTGAACAGTGAGCCAGTCGATATGCAGATAAGCGTTGAACGCAAGTCTCTATTCTATCGAAACTGGTGAATGGACCTCTAAAAAGTTAGCAAAAGCTAACATCTAGACAGGTCGAGGCATCGCAAACCCGGCCGATAAAAATCCGGCCTCTGCCGCAAAGGCCCCCTCGCGAAGTAGGGAATCGCCCGGTACGAGGCCATCCCCTGCAGATGTCCCAACGCTTAGCGACCGGGGCGAATCAGCGCGTATTGCGCCCACTCACCGCGGCGATACAGCACGTTGATGGACTTGCTCTTGTCGGCCTTGGACAGCACGGACTCAAACTCCTTCACGCCCGACACTTCGGTATTGGCGACCGACAGGATGATGTCCCCTTCCCGCAGGCCGGCACGCGCTGCCGCGTCCGTGGCGGTAGCCACCACCACGCCACCCTTGAGCTTGAGTTCTTTCTTCTGCGCATCCGTCAGGTCCGTCACCGACAACCCGATCTGCTGCGCAGCGGCAGAGGCCTTCGGCTTCTCCTCACGCTCCGTCACTTTGGTGGCTGGCTTGTCCGGCTCGATCTCCGCAATGGTGATGGCCAGATCCCGGGACGCACCGCGACGGAACACCGTGACCGTACTGCGGTTGCCTGGCTTGGTGTTGCCCACCAGGCGTGGCAGGTCTGCCACCTTTTCGATGGGCTTGCCATCGAAGCGCGTGATGATGTCACCCGCCTCCACACCCGCTTTGTCGGCGGGCGACCCCGTCTCCACGCCGGTCACCAGTGCACCTTGCGCCTTGCCCAGGCCAATCGACTCCGCGACATCCTTGGTGACTTGCCCGATCTGCACACCAATACGGCCACGCGTGACACGGCCCGATGCGCGCAACTGCTCACTCACCCGCATGGCTTCGTCCATGGGAATGGCGAACGAGATGCCCATGAACCCGCCCGAGCGGGAATAGATCTGGCTGTTGATGCCCACCACCTCGCCCCGCATGTTGATGAGCGGCCCGCCCGAGTTTCCAGGGTTGATGGCCACATCCGTCTGGATGAAGGGCAGATAGTCTCCCGTATCGCGCTGCTTGGCACTGACGATGCCCGCAGTGACCGTGTTTTCCAGCCCGAAGGGCGAGCCAATGGCCATCACCCACTCGCCCACGCGGAGGCGGCTCACATCCCCTACTTTCACCGCAGGCAGGCCGGACGCATCGATCTTCACCACGGCCACATCGGTGCGCTTGTCTGCCCCCACAATGCGCGCCTTGAACTCGCGCTTGTCGGTCAACGTCACGATGACCTCGTCGGCACCATCCACCACATGCGCGTTGGTCATGACGAAACCGTCAGACGTCAAGATGAACCCCGAGCCTACGCCGCGTGGCTGCGCTTCTTCCTCCTGTGGAGGGCGCTGGGGCCGCTGCTGACGCGGAACGTTGGGGATGGGCACTCCGAACCGGCGAAAGAATTCCAGCATCTCTTCGTCCATGCCATTGGCGCTGGCCCGGCTGGATGCCTTCTCGACGGTGCGGATGTTGACCACCGAAGGCCCGACCTGGTCCACCAGATCGGTGAAATCAGGCAAACCCCGGACCAACGGAGCAGCTTGTGCCAACGCCACATGGGGCGTTATCGAGGCTGTGACCAGACTACCCATCAGGCATGCCACTGCCACCGAACGCAACATACTTCCATCAAATTTCGGCATCTTTGACCTTTCTTGATTCCTGGCGAATGCTGTTCACGAATTGTGTGTGACTGTGAAGAGTGTGACGCCAAATGGTTCCCCGGATGTGCGGCCCTCTCCATGTCCCCACAGCCCGCCACAGGTCCGAACAGGGTGGACCCGCTCATCGGCACTGCATCAGTCAGCGCAGGCGCTCCAGCTGGCCCACAAAAAGGCGCAGGGTCTGCAGTGGCACCTCGCCCACCGCGGTGAGCCACATGTCAGAGGGCCCGCGCTGGGCCAGCAACTGCGTGGCGCCCATGCTGGACACCTGGGGCTGCGCAGGGTGGCGCTGGGGGTCGAAGGGCTCCATGAACAACGACACGGAGGCCAGTCCATCGGAGTAGAGACATTGCAGCACGCTGGGGGCATCCTGCGCGTCGGGCACGGCTCGTCGGTGGCAGCTGACAGGCACGAAGCCCGCCACCGGCTGGCGCAAGGCCCAGCCTTCGGCCTTGGCTGTGGTCTTGACCACCGAGGGCGCCACGACCTTGTAGCCCGAGGTGGCATCCATCAGACGCGCCAGCTGATCGACCTTCACCGGGGCATTCAGGTCCAGCTCCGAGAAGGCCGCTTGCTCCAGCACCCGGCCATCGGCACCCAGCGTCTGCAGCTTCACGACCAACCCGGTTTCGCGCTCACTCCAGAGCCGGTATCCGAAGCGCAGGGTGTCCGCAGGCTGAAACCAGACCACATCGGACATGAAACCAGCCACCCGCTCCTGCCCCAGCAGGCGGGGCGTATAAAACTGTGCGATGGATGTTCCGCTCACCACAGGCACACGCGGAAAGAGCCCGGACACATCGCGGCGGTCTGATCGCACGACGCGTGCCTGGGGCAGAAAGGTGCGAACCTCGTCATTGCGCCGATAGACCGTGCGCGGGGTGCCACTGAGCGATTCGACCCGCTCCAGCTGTTGCTGGCCGTCGCAGACATGCCAGATGCGCGAGCTGGACATCGCACCGTTGGCCGACAACACCACAAAGGTGCCGGCATAGGCGCGGCTGCAGGGGGCGCTGTGCATGCGCTCGATCCACTGCGCCATATCGCGCTCTGCCGCTGCGCTGGCCGTGGATTCGGTGGATGCGGCAGGAGCCCCCATCGCAGGCGCCACACCCCATCCGCACAGCGCAACAGCCATCAGCGCGCCCAACCATCGAACCCGGGAAATTCCAAAGACCTTCGCTACTCCAGAGGGGTTCATCACACGATCTCAGCGCCAGAAATTGCCACCCAGGGTTCAGCGGCCAGGGGTCTCAAACGTCGCGTTGCGCAAAAAGCCTGCCGGCATCTGCAGGGCCGAAGTGCTGCCAAACTGCTTGTGGGCCGCCAGCAACTCATCCAAACGAGGGTCCCGGATCATCACTTGCTGGCCATCTGCGTCCGCAACGGCCACAACGGGTGCGCCTTGCACCGCCGCGCGCTCGGGGGAAGAAGCGGCGAGCTGAGCGCCCGCCCCGCTCGCCCCCTGCAGTTGAGAGAACGAGGTCCAGCCAATGGCTGCAACGGCGGCCAGCGACGCAAAGCCTGCGACCATCTTCCAACGGAACACCGACGCATTGGCAGCCACCGGCCCATGAGCCACGACAGGGTTCAGCGGGACGGGGGCCTGGGGCCGCTGTGGCGGCGCCTCCTTGGCAAGCTCCTCGCGCAAGCGGGACAGAAACGCGGGATTGGCAGGCCGGGCCAGGTCAGAAGAACGCAACACGTCGCCCACGAGGTGATAAACCTCCCAGGTATCGCGCCCTTCGTCTTCTGCCGCCCAGGCCAGCGCCGCAGCGAACTCACCCCCTTGGAGCTGGCCATCCGCCAGCGCCGACAGTTGCTCTCCGCGCCCCAGCCCCCCGGGCAGGCTGACACCCGCCGAGGCATTGAACCCTGTTTCAGCCTTGTTCATTCCATCACCTCACCACCGTTTGCCCGACTGGTTTTCGAGCAAGGGACGCACTTTGGCCGAAATGGCTTCGCGCGCCCGAAAAATTCGAGACCGCACCGTCCCGATGGGGCACCCCATCGCGGTGGCAATTTCTTCGTAACTGAGCCCCTCGATCTCTCGCAGCGTGACCGCCTGGCGCAGATCGTCGGGCAAGGCCTCCATGGCTGCGTTCACGACCTGCGCAATTTCCTGGGCCGCAAGAACAGTTTCGGGGGTTTCGTCGCTGGTTAGTTCATGTCCAAGGCGGGAAGTTTCATCTTCGTCCTCGGAACCCCGGAACGCGTTCTCGGAAATGACCGGGTTGCGCTTCATGTCCATCAGCGCCTTCTTGGCGGTGTTGACGGCAATCCGGTACAGCCAGGTGTAGAACTGGGCGTCGCCACGGAACTGGTGCAGCGCCCGGTAGGCGCGGATGAAGGTCTCCTGGGCGATGTCCTGGACCAGGTCCGTGTCACGCACCATGCGCCCGATCAGGCGTTCAATGCGGCGCTGGTATTTGATGACCAGCAATTCATACGCGCGCTGGTCGCCCGCAACCGTGCGCTCCACCAGTTGGAGGTCGCTGTCTTCGGAGGGGGAAGGCGGAATTACAGTCATGGATCCTCAGGATTCACGCCCTGCGGCAGCTTGCCGGGCGGTTTCGTCAGCGTTGTCAATGCCCGGTCTGGCGCGCGAATATACCGCACGGCGCAAGTCCATCCAGTGCTCTGGCTGGCTGGAGCGCTCCAGCCACAACCACAGGGGCGGATGCCCGGCGGGCAAGATGCGCACCCAGAGATACCCCTGCAGATCCAGAAGCACTTCAGGAGATGCTGCAAGTACCAGCGACATGCCGGCGGGCCCCGGGCGGCTCAGGATCCAGGCCTGGCCATCGAACTGCAGCGCTCCATCAGCTTGGTGCCACCAAAAATGCGCTGCACCCAGCAGGGCCGCAGCCCCGAGGCAGAAGGCCGCCAAGATGGGCAGAAGGGCAGCGCGGGTTCCCAGAACCACCCAGGCCCCCAAACCCGCGGCACCTGCCAGCACCACCGCAGCCAGCAGCATGCCCAGAACCGCGCTGCGCCGCAGCGGATACCGGACGGAAGGTGGTCGCCGCGACAACTGCATCACAGGCCAATGCGCTGCTGGCGGCGGATCACACGCCAGAGCCATGCTGAACTGCCGTCACGGCAGCTGGCGCCCTGGCTGCATGCGCGCGAGCAACGCATGCAGCGACCGAGGCCGTGGTGCCGATGCGAAATCAGACGCGCTTGAACACCAGGGTTCCGTTGGTGCCGCCAAAACCGAAGTTGTTCTTGACGGCCACATCGATCTTCATGTCCCGTGCCGTGTTGGCGCAGTAATCGAGATCGCACTCCGGATCCTGGTTGAACAGGTTGATGGTGGGGGGCACTTTTTGTTCGTGCAGCGCCAGCACGGTGAACACGCTCTCGATCCCCCCGGCGCCGCCAAGCAAATGGCCCGTCATGGATTTGGTGGAGCTCACGACGGTCTTGTAGGCGTGGTCACCCAAGGCCGCCTTGATCGCGTTGGTCTCGTTGACGTCACCCAGGGGGGTGGAGGTGCCGTGGGCGTTGAGGTAGTCCACCTGATCGGCATTGATGCCGGCGTTGCGCAGGGCACTGAGCATGGCGCGCCGCGGCCCGTCCATGTTGGGGGCCGTCATGTGGCCCGCATCGGCGCTCATGCCAAAACCGCTGAGTTCGGCATAGATCTTGGCGCCACGGGCCTTGGCGTGTTCGTACTCTTCCAGCACCATCACGCCAGCACCTTCGCCCAGCACAAAACCGTCGCGGTCCTTGTCCCACGGGCGGGATGCCGTCTTGGGGTCGTCGTTGCGCGTGGACAGGGCCCGCATGGCGGCAAAGCCGCCAATGCCCAGTGGAGACACGGTAGATTCGGTCCCCCCTGCCACGACCACGTCGGCATCGCCGTATTCGATCATGCGTCCCGCCTCGCCGATGCAGTGCAAGCCCGTTGTGCAGGCAGTCACCACGGCAAGGTTGGGGCCCTTGAAGCCGAAACGCATGGACACATGCCCTGCCACCATGTTGATGATGGATGCAGGCACAAAAAATGGGGTGATCCGCCGTGGCCCGCGGCTGGCCAGTTCGGCGTGGGTGTCTTCGATCAGCGGGAGGCCGCCAATGCCGGAGCCGATCACGCAGGCAATGCGCGTGGCGAACTCCTCACTGAGCGCTTCGCCCGTAGGAAGCCCCGCGTCCTGCACGGCCTGCGCCGCAGCAGCAATGCCGTAGTGGATGAAGGTGTCCATCGCGCGCGCATCCTTGGCGCTGATGTACGACTCCAGGTCAAGACCTTTGACCTCTCCCGCAATCTTGCAGGCGAAGTTCGATGCATCGAACTTGGTGATGAGGTCAATGCCGGACTGGCCGGCAAGGAGATTGGCCCAGGAATCGGCCACCGTGTTACCCACGGGGCTGACGCAACCCAGGCCGGTCACGACAACGCGACGACGGCTCATGCGTGTAAAACCTTCTGCTGATCGCTTGAGTCAGGCGCAGGGCGCCGCTCAGGCCTTCTGGTGGTTGTTGGCGTAGTCGATGGCGTTTTGCACCGTGGTGATCTTCTCGGCGTCTTCGTCCGGGATCTCGATGCCGAATTCGTCTTCCAGAGCCATCACCAGTTCCACCGTGTCGAGCGAGTCGGCACCGAGGTCTGCCACGAAGGCCTTTTCATTGGTGACTTGGGACTCTTCCACGCCGAGTTGTTCGGCAATGATTTTTTTGACGCGTGCTTCGATATCGCTCATGGTTTCCCTCTGGGGGTTGTGAATGAATCCGCGATTCTAGCCGCTTAAGGAGAAGCCCCTAAACGACCCGCCGTCCGGATGAACCGGCGTTAACTTGTCTTAATTACATGTACATGCCGCCATTGACGTGCAACTCCTGCCCCGTCACATAGCCCGCCTCGCGCGAAGCGAGATACGCCACTGCGTGTGCGATGTCCGCCGGCTTGCCCATGTGGCCCAGCGGGATCTGCGCATTGAGCGCTTTTTGCTGGTCTTCGGGCAGCACGGAGGTCATGTCGGTCTCGATAAAACCGGGCGCCACGCAGTTGACGGTGATGTTGCGGCTGCCCAGCTCACGGGCCAGTGCGCGCGTCATGCCCGCCACACCCGCCTTGGCGGCGGCGTAGTTGGCCTGGCCAGGATTGCCCGACGCACCCACCACGCTGGTGATGCTGATGATGCGCCCAAAGCGCTGCTTCATCATCGGGCGGATGGCGGCACGGCTTGTGCGGAACACGGCCTTGAGGTTGGTGTCCAGCACCGCATCCCAATCGTCGTCCTTCATGCGCATGGCGAGGGTGTCGCGCGTGATGCCAGCGTTGTTCACCAGCACATGCAGGCCACCTTGCTGCTTGACGATGGCGTCCATCAAGGCCTCGACCGCAGCCACATCGTTCACGTTCAGATTGGCACCCCGGCAACCGGGGTAAGCAGACAGGGCCTGGCTGATGCGCGCAGCCCCTTCATCCGTGGTGGCCGTACCCACCACCTGGTAGCCGCGTACCGCCAACTCCAGGGCAATGGCCGCGCCAATGCCGCGCGATGCGCCGGTCACCAGCGCCACTTGCGCTGCCTGCACTGCCGCTTGGGTCGAATCCGTCATGCCAACAACTCCCGGGTTTCGGCCAGCGTGGCCGAGTCAAACAATGCAGCGCCGATCAGTTCGGGGTCGATGCGTTTGGTGAGGCCCGCCAGCACCTTGCCGGGGCCACATTCAATGATGTGCGTCACGCCGCGGCCTTTCAGCGCATGCACGCATTCCACCCAGCGCACAGGGCCGAAGGCCTGGCGGTAGAGCGCATCGCGAATGGCGCCAGCGTCCTGCTGCACCGCCACGTCCACGTTGTTGACCACCGGAATCTGGGGGGCCGCCAGGGCAACCTCCGCCAGCGCCACACGCAGCTTTTCAGCCGCGGGCTTCATCAGGCTGGAGTGGAAAGGCGCCGACACCGGCAGGGGCAATGCACGCTTGGCGCCCGCCGCCTTGAGCACCTCGCAGGCCTTGTCCACACCCGCCTTGGTACCAGCGATCACGGTCTGGATCGGATCGTTGAAATTGACCGCCTCCACCACCTCGGCACTGCCTGGACCGAACGAGGCCAATGCCTCGGCGCACCCGGCGATGACCTTGGAGGCCTCCATGCCCAGAATGGCCGCCATGGCGCCGGTGCCGACGGGCACCGCCTCTTGCATGGCCGCTGCGCGCAGCCGCACCAGCGGAGCCGCCTGCGCCAGCGTCAGCACGCCAGCCGCCACCAGGGCAGAGTATTCACCCAGCGAATGCCCGGCCACAGCCGCTGGGGCGGCACCACCTTCTGCACGCCACACCCGCCATGCCGCCACACCCGCAACCAGCATCACCGGCTGGGTGTTGGTGGTCAGGGCCAAAGCTTCCTTGGGGCCTTCCTTGATCAGCAGGCTGACATCCTCACCCAGGGCATCCGAGGCTTCCTGCAGAGTCTGCGCCACCACCGGGTGGTCACCCCAACCATCGAGCATACCCACCGATTGCGAGCCTTGCCCCGGAAAGACAAATGCAAAAGACTTCATGAAAAAATCCAGAAATATGATGAAACTGGCCGGCAGCGCCATTCTTTATTGCGCCAGCAGCTACAACTTCAGGAGCACAGCACCCCAGGTGAACCCTCCGCCCACGCCTTCGAGCAGCAGGGTCTCGCCTTTTTTCACCTGGCCAGAGCGCACCCCATGGTCCAACGCCAGCGGGATGGAGGCCGCCGAAGTGTTGCCGTGCTGGTCCACGGTGACCACCACCTTGTCCATGGACATCTTCAGTTTGCGGGCGGTGCCTTGCATGATGCGGATGTTGGCCTGGTGCGGAATCAACCAGTCGATATCGGTCTCGGCCAGCCCGGCCTTGGCAAGGGCCGCGTGGGCCGCCTTCTCCAGCACCCCTACGGCCAGCTTGAAGACCGCCTGCCCATCCATCTTGAGGACCGGGTCTCCCAACACCTGGCCACCAGACACATTACCGGGCACACACAGAATATCGACATGCTTGCCGTCGGCGTGCAGGTCGCTCGACAGAATGCCAGGCGTGTCGGAGGCCTCCAGCACCACGGCACCGGCGCCATCACCGAACAACACACAGGTAGTGCGATCGTTGAAGTCCAGGATGCGGCTGAAAACCTCAGCGCCAATCACCAATGCGCGGTTGGCCGCACCGGTCTGGATCATGGAGTCCGCCACCGACAGGGCATAGACAAAACCGCTGCATACCGCCTGCACGTCGAAGGCGGGGCAACCATTGGCACCCAGCTTGTTCTGCAAGATACAAGCGACCGACGGGAACACCATGTCCGGCGTGGACGTGGCCACGATGATCAGATCGATGTCAGTGGGCTGCAGATTGGCAGCCTGCAAGGCATTGCGCGCAGCCTCCAGCCCCAGGTCACTCGCTGTGACATCGGGCGCCGCGAAGTGGCGCGCCCGGATGCCGGTGCGCTCCACAATCCATTCATCCGAGGTTTCGATGCCGCGCTGGCCCAGTTCTGCGACCAGATCGGCGTTGGTCAACCGGCGGGGAGGCAGGTAGCTGCCGGTGCCGGTAATGCGGGAATAACGTCTCATTATTGTGCGGTCGCCGCAACGCCAGGCTGGGGCTGGGCATCTGCAGGCGCCAGCAGGGGCGCCGCATGCGCAATCCGGGTCCGGACACGGTCGAGCAGGTTGTTGCGGGCTGCATCATACGCCCGGTTCAACGCCTGCTCGAAAGCCATGGCGTCGGCCGATCCGTGGCTCTTGAACACCAGGCCACGCAGGCCCAGCAGTGCAGCGCCGTTGTAACGGCGGTAGTCCATGCGCTTCATCAACGCTTTTAGGATCGGATAGGCGACGATGGCAGCCATTTTGGTGAAAATATGGCGCGAAAACTCGGTTTTGAGTGCCCCGATGATCATCGAGGCAACACCCTCGCTGGCCTTGAGCGCCACATTGCCCACAAAGCCGTCGCAGACCACGATGTCCACCGTGCCCTTGAAGATATCGTTGCCCTCGACATTGCCATAGAAGTTCAAATCGCCGGAATTGGCTGCAGATCGCAGCAATTCACCCGCCTTTTTGATCACTTCACTGCCCTTGATGACTTCCTCACCAATGTTCAGCAACCCCACGGTGGGCTCGCCCCCCTCCTGCAGAGCGGACACCAGGGCAGAGCCCATCACGGCAAACTGCAGCAGGTGCTCGGCAGAACAATCCACATTGGCGCCCAGGTCCAGCACCGTGGTGGCCCCGCCGGTGGCATTGGGCAACTGGGTGGCGATGGCGGGGCGATCAATGCCATCCAGCGTCTTGAGCAGATAGCGGGCAATCGCCATCAAGGCGCCGGTGTTGCCCGCAGAGACAGCGGCCGAAGCCGTGCCGTCCTTGACCTGCTGGATGGCCACGCGCATCGAAGAATCCTTCTTCTTGCGCAAAGCCACTTCCACCGGATCATCCATGGCCACCACTTCGGTGGCAGGAACGATGGTGGCACGCTCGTGGGAGAACGATTGCAAGCTGTCCGCCAGGCCAACGAGCAGCAGACGGGCATCCGGGTGGTGTTCGAGAAACTGGCGGCACGCCGCGAGCGTGACGCGGGGGCCATGGTCGCCCCCCATGCAGTCAACAGCCAGTGTGATCATGGGCGACTTGTCCGGCCGGCCCGATGGGCCGAGAGATGAATACGACGGTCAAAACAAAGGCCCGCGCTACAGGGTTTGTAGCAACGGGCCTTTGGATGGGGTGAAGCTCAGGCTTCAGACTTGTTCTTCAGCACCTGACGGCCACGGTAGAAACCGTTGGGGCTGATGTGGTGACGCAGGTGCGTTTCACCGGTGGTGGGTTCCACAGCAATGCCCGGCACATTCAGGGCGTTGTGCGAGCGGTGCATGCCGCGCTTGGAAGGGGACTTTTTGTTTTGCTGAACGGCCATGATGGCTCCTGATCTGGAATAGGTTGGTAAAAACGCGATCAGCCCAAAAAGACACGATGGGGTTCGCGTGAAGCCCACGATTATAACCCAAATGCCTTTTTGGGTCGATTTATCGGTCCTTGCCCTCTTTGCGGAGGGCGGCCAGGGCAGCAAACGGGTTGGGTTTTTCGGCGTTGGCTTCTTCAAAATCGTCATCGGAAGACGCCAGGGGCACAGAAGTCGGACACTCGTCATGCTTGGGCACCACGGGCAGCGCCATCAGCAGCTCGTCTTCGATGAGTTCATGCAGATCAAACTCACGGCTCAGGGCCAGCAAGTCCTCTTCACTCTCGTCGTCCAGGGCCTCAGCCGTGGCTTCGTCTGCCACAAAGCGGAACTCGCGGTCCACCTCCAGCGGTACATCCACCGGAGTCAGGCAGCGCTGGCACTCCATGGGAAAGCTGGCGCGCACCTTGACGTGCAACCAGACCTGCCCCATGCCGCCCAGCGCAGTGCGAACCTCGCCCGTCGCCTCCCAGTCCACCAGCAGGTCGGGGTGCAGGCCCTTGGCCTCCTGGGCCAGGCGTTCGTACTTGAGCAGCGAGTCGTGGCCCGCCAGCCGACCGCCCGCCTGTGCAAAGGCTTTCACGTCGAGGCGCTGTGCGGAGAATTCCTTGGTCATGGCGGCAGTGTAAGAGAATCGGCGCATGCATCAATCCCCCTCCCCGCAACGCCCGTTGGTATTGGGCTCGACCTCGCGCTACCGGCGCGAGTTGCTGGAACGGCTGAACCTGCCTTTCGAAGTGACCGCTCCCGACGTGGATGAGACTCCCCTGCCCGGCGAAGCCCCACGCGCACTGGCCTTGCGCCTGGCTCTGGCCAAGGCACGCGCCGTGGCACGGCAGCACCCCGAGGCCGTGGTGATCGGTTCCGACCAGGTGGCCGACCTGGCCGGAGCGCCGCTGGGCAAACCGGGCCAGCACGACCGCGCCGTCCAGCAGTTGCGCCAGATGCGCGGCCAGACGGTGGTGTTCCAAACCGCGCTGGCCGTGGTGTGCGCCGCCACCGGCTTCGAGCAGGCGGACCTCGCCCCCGTGGAGGTGAAGTTCCGCGACCTGTCGGATGAAGAAATCGAACGCTACCTGCGCGCCGAACAGCCCTACGACTGCGCGGGCAGCGCCAAAAGCGAAGGCCTGGGCATTGCACTGCTGGACGCCATCCACAGCGATGACCCCACGGCGCTCATCGGGCTGCCGCTGATCCGCACATGCCGCATGCTGCGTGCAGCAGGGCTGGTGCTGCCATGAGCGTAAAAACCGGCACGCTGTTTCTTGTGCCTGCCCCGCTGGACTTTGGCTGCGACACCCAGACCCCGCTGCAAGATGCATTGCCGGCCGCCACCCTGCAAACGGCCGCCCGACTGACCCACTGGGTGTGCGAAAACGCCAAGAGCACAAGGGCTTACCTCAAACGCATTGACGCGCTCCACCCCCTGGCCCTCTCTCTGCAGCAACAGCAGATCACCGAGTTGCCACGCGAAGTGCACAAGAAAGGTGACCACGGTGACAAAGGCTCGGCCCCGTTCGACGCCCGCCCCCTGCTCGCTGCAGCACTGAACGGGCACGATATCGGCCTCGTCAGCGAAGCTGGCATGCCCGCCGTGGCCGACCCTGGCTCGTCGGTGGTGCGGGCCGCGCACGACCTGGGCCTGCGTGTGGTGCCGCTGGTAGGGCCGGTGTCGCTGCTGCTGGCCCTGGCGGCCAGCGGCCTCAATGGACAAAACTTCGCCTTCGTCGGCTACCTGCCGCAAGACGGGCAAGAGCGCACACAGCGCATCAAGGAGCTGGAAGGCCTCGCGCTGCGCACGGGCCAGACCCAGCTGTTCATCGAGACCCCGTACCGCAACCCCGCCCTGTGGCAGGCCTTGGTGCAGACCCTGCAGCCGCACACCCGGCTGGCACTGGCCAGCGGCCTGACCCTGCCCGACGCGCGGGTGCAA
This sequence comes from Acidovorax sp., assembly GCA_035540275.1. Taxonomy (GTDB): domain Bacteria; phylum Pseudomonadota; class Gammaproteobacteria; order Burkholderiales; family Burkholderiaceae_C; genus Acidovorax. The sequence continues at coordinate 23,612 of DATLGV010000207.1, forward strand.
AGCCAGCTGGTGCGCCAATGGAAGCAGCAGCCCGCGCCGCCGGACAACCGCACACCCGTGGTGTTTGCGCTGGGGCGTTGAGACAGCGACGCAGCGGTAAGGAGCGGAATAGGCGCCTGCAGTCAATTCAAGGGCTTGCGCTGATGATCACACCCCCTGCTGACGCCGAGGCAGATGTCAGCGCAACTGCGGTCCCGACACGGCCAGCGACTTGACGGCGCCCATGCCCACGGCAGCACCAAACCGCTTGGCCAGGCGCTCGGCCACGTTGTCGCGGCGGGTGTAGTCGATGATGTCTTCGGCCTTGACCACTTCGCGCGCCACATAGTCCAGGTTGCCCAGCTTGTCGGCAAGGCCCATGTCCACGGCCTGCTGGCCGGTCCAGAACAAACCACTGAAGGTATCGGGCGTGGTCTTGAGGCGGTCACCCCGCCCTGCCTTCACCACGGCGATGAACTGTTGGTGGATCTGGTCGAGCATGGTCTGCGCGTAGGCACGCTGCCTCTCGGTCTGCGGGCTGAAGGGGTCGAGAAAGCCCTTGTTTTCGCCCGCCGTGAGCAGGCGGCGCTCCACGCCCAGCTTTTCCATGGTGCCGGTGAAGCCAAAACCATCCATCAGCACGCCGATGCTGCCCACGATGCTGGCCTTGTCGACGTAGATGTCGTCGGCTGCGGCTGCGATGTAGTACGCCGCCGAGGCGCAGGTTTCTTCCACCACCGCGTAGATCGGCTTGTTGTGCTTGGCCTTCAGGCGCACGATCTCGTCGTTGATGATGCCGGCCTGCACCGGGCTGCCGCCAGGCGAATTGATGAGCAGCACCAGCGCCTGCGAGCCCTCGTCTTCCAGCGCGCTGCGCATGGCCGCCACCACAAACTCGGCGCTGGCCTCGGCACCGCTGGCGATCTCGCCCTTGATGTCCACCACCGCCGTGTGCGGCGTGCTTTTGCTGGCATTGGGCGACGCCTGGCGCAGTGCCGCGAACGCCACGACCGCAAACAACACCAGCCAGGTCAGCCGGAAAAAGATCTTCCAGCGTCGGGTGCTGCGCTGTTCGTTGAGGGCGGCAAAGGCCAGCTTTTCCAGCGTGGCACGTTCCCAGCCGGGTTCACGCGATGAATCGCTCACGGATGCTCCTGAATGAGTGGCTGCCTGCCCCCACAGATCGGGGGCGGGATTGTTTTTGGTGTCGAAGCCCGAAGAGCCGGGCTGCTGGGGGTCTGTCATGTCTTGCGTCCTGGGCGCTGCACCGCCGCGGCCCATGGGTGGCGCTGGCTCACACCACGCGACAGCACATCAGGGCGGTTCATCTGATCGGGATTTTCTAGAACGCGACGGGTTGCAGGTTGTAGGCAGTATGCCAGCGCACCACACCATCGCTCTCCGACAGGGCAATTTTCACCAGTCCGCCCCGGCAGGGACCACCCGCGCACTGGCCGGTGTGGGGCAAATAAGCCGCACCGTGGGTGGCGCACAACAGCCAGTGGCCCGTGTCGTCAAAAAAGCGGTTCGGCTGGTAGTCCATCTCCATCGCCACATGGGTGCAGCGGTTGAGATAGGCGTGGGGCAGGCCCCGGTAACGGATGGCAAAGGCCCGGCAGGTCTGGCCCGCGTATTGCACATCAAACGGCACGGCCTGGCCTCCATCGACGAGATCGGCACTGTTGCACAAAGCGAAGGACTGCTCGGGCGAGGTGTTCATGGGCTTGCTTCGCTTGCGCAGCCAGCGTCAGGCGTTGTCCAGCAGCCAGTCGTGCAGTTCGCGCACGGAGTGGGCGACCGCCAGCGGCTTGAGCACGTGAAAGGCGTCCGGCTCGTGGGCGCCGTAGCTCACCCCCACGCTGGAACAGCCCGCATTGACCGCCATCTGCAGGTCGTGGGTGGTGTCGCCGATCATCAAAAGGCGATCAGCCGGCACGTCAAATTCGGCCATCAGCTCCTGCAGCATCAGCGGGTGGGGCTTGCCAGCGGTCTGGTCGGCGGTGCGCGAGCCGTCGAACACGCCCTTGAGTTGAACCGTGTGCAGCGCCTCATCCAGCCCGCGCCGGCTTTTGCCGGTGGCCACGGCCAACAGGTGGCCGCGCTCGCGCAGGGCGTTCAGCAGGGGCAATACGCCCTCAAACAGACTCAGGTCGTCCTGGTGCTGGAGGTAATGGAAGCGGTAGCGGTTGCCCAGCTCGGCGTACTTCTCGGGCGGCACATCCGGCGCCGCATGGGCCAGCGCCTGCATCAGGCCCATGCCGATGACATAGGCGGCCTCCTTGTCGGTGGGCACGGTGCCGCCCACGTCGCGCACCGCTGCCTGGATGCAGCGCACGATGATGGCGGTGGAGTCGAACAGCGTGCCATCCCAGTCAAAGGCGATGAGGTCGAAGCGGCGCGGACGGAAGTTTGTGGCGGACATGGAGGGAGGTTCTTCGCGCAGGATCGTCAGGCGGCGGGCACAAAATCGGCCAGCTCGGGGGGCAGCTCGGCGATCAGCTGCACACGCTCGCCCGAGGCGGGGTGGTTGAACTGTAACCGCCACGCATGCAGGAACATGCGCTTCATCCCCTGCTTCTGCAGGCGTTTGTTGAGGTCGAAATCGCCATATTTGTCGTCGCCCACGATGGCGTGCCCCTGGCTGGCCAGGTGCACACGGATCTGGTGGGTGCGGCCGGTCTTGATGGTCACCTCCAGCAGCGACATCGCAGGCAGACCCTGCTCGGGCCGGGCAGCCACCGTGCTGCGCACCTTGACCAGGGTGATGGAGCGCATGCCGTCCGGGTCGTCGGCCGTGGTCACGCGCACGCGGCGCTCCCCGTCGGCCTGCAGGTACTTGTGCAGCGGCAGGTCGACGACCTTCTTGTTGGCGGGCCAGGCGCCCGTGACCAGCGCGAGATAGGTCTTGCCCGTCTCGCGCTCACGGAACTGGTCCTGCAGGTGAGTGAGCGCTGACCGCTTCTTGGCCACCAGCAGGATGCCCGAGGTTTCGCGGTCCAGCCGGTGCACCAGCTCCAGGAACTTGGCAGCCGACCGCGCCTGGCGCAGCTGCTCGATCACGCCAAAACTCACGCCGCTGCCGCCATGCACCGCCACACCGGCCGGTTTGTCGATGGCGATCAGGTGCTCGTCTTCCAGCAGGATGGGAAATTCGCGCGCGGGCGCTGGGCGCTCGGCCTTTTCGGCGACCTTGTCTGAAATCCGGACAGGCGGCAGGCGCACGATGTCGCCCGCTTCCACGCGGGTGTCGGCACTCACGCGGCCTTTGTTGATGCGCACCTCGCCGCTGCGGATGATGCGGTAGACATGCGTTTTTGGCACACCTTTCAGGTGGCGTATCAAGAAGTTATCGAGCCGCTGGCCGGCGGAGTCAGCATCCACTTCCACCAGGCGGGCTGCGGGAAGCCCCGCAGAAGCTGCGGGCGGTTTGGCCCCTATAATGTGTTTCACCTGCGCGTTGTTATGTAAGTGGTTGATTTGTCTGGAGTTTAGTCCACACAGCCCTTGCCCCTCACGCAGGCAGGTCGATGCCAGCGGGCGTCGTGCGCGCAGATTGCAGGCCAGATGCCTGTGGTGGCCCGCATGCCGTGCGGCGGGCTGACAGATTGAAACACTGATACGGAATCCCCCAGCTGGCAGATGTTCCCTACCCGGGCGCAGCCTGCCAGCGGATCAAAGCGAGCATGTGGTTGTTGATGAGCTGGATGGTGACCTTGTGGCGGTGGCTGATGCCCCCGGCTGCACGCTCCTATTCAGCCCCAGCGCCCAGCCAGCAAGCGCAATCAGCTACTTTTTTGCTAGCAAAACTGCGCTCCTACCACTCGCCCCCATCCACGCGCCCCTGCCTCACGATGCTGCGCTAGAGCGCGGCAGATCATTGGCATTCCCGGCAATTCCCTTCGTTTCGATGCGTCAGTCCAGGCATTCACGGCTCCTGTAGAGCTTGTTGTCAATGGTTTGGAACTGTGGGCGGCAGCCCGCGCAGCCTTCCCCGCTGAAAGGGATGCCTGCACCGCTGCTGCCCGCGAAACACTGAAGGAATCGCATCATGAAGCGGATGCTCATCAACGCCACGCAGCCCGAAGAACGGCGCCTGGCCATCGTCGACGGACAAAAGCTCCTCGACTACGAAATCGAGATCGAAGGGCGCGAGCAGCGCAAGGGCAACATCTACAAGGCCGTCGTCACGCGCGTCGAGCCCTCGCTGGAGGCCTGCTTTGTGGACTACGGCGAAGACCGCCACGGCTTCCTGCCGTTCAAGGAAATCTCGCGCCAGTACTTCGCCCCCGGCGTCTCGCCCAGCCAGGCGCGCATCAACGAAGTCATCAAGGAAGGCCAGGAGCTGCTCGTCCAGGTCGAAAAGGAAGAGCGCGGCAACAAGGGCGCAGCCCTGACCACCTTCATCAGCCTGGCAGGCCGCTATGTGGTGCTGATGCCCAACAACCCCCGGGGCGGTGGCGTGTCGCGCCGCATCGAGGGCGAGGACCGCGCCGAACTCAAGGAGGCGATGGACCAGCTCGAATACCCGAACGGGATGAGCATCATCGCCCGCACCGCCGGCATCGGCCGCAGCGCGCCTGAGCTGCAGTGGGACCTGAACTACCTGCTGAAATTGTGGAACGCCATTGACGGCGCCGCCAAGGGCGGCAAGGGCGCCTTCCTGATCTACCAGGAATCGTCGCTCGTCATCCGCGCGATCCGCGACTACTTCAACAACGACATCGGTGACATCCTCATCGATACCGACGACATCTACGAACAGGCGCAGCAGTTCATGGCGCACGTCATGCCCGAGCATGCCGCCCGCGTGAAGCGCTACCGCGACGACGCCGCGCTGTTCTCGCGCTTCCAGATCGAGCACCAGATCGAATCGGCCTATGCACGCACCGTGCAACTGCCCAGCGGCGGCGCCATCGTGATCGACCACACCGAAGCGCTGGTCAGCGTGGACGTGAACTCGGCCCGCGCCATCAAGGGCGGTGACATCGAGGAAACCGCCACCCGCACCAACCTGGAAGCCGCCGACGAAGTGGCCCGCCAGATGCGCCTGCGCGACCTGGGCGGCCTGATCGTGATCGACTTCATCGACATGGAAGAGAGCAAGAACCGCCGCGAAGTGGAAAACCGCCTGCGCGATGCGCTGCGCCAGGACCGCGCCCGCGTGCAGTTCGGCACCATCAGCAAGTTCGGCCTCATGGAGATGAGCCGCCAGCGCCTCAAGCCTGCGCTGTCCGAAGGTTCTTCCATCCCCTGCCCCCGTTGCGGCGGCTCGGGCCACATCCGCGACACCGAATCGTCGGCGCTGCAGATCCTGCGCATCATTCAAGAAGAATCGATGAAGGACAACACCGCCGCCGTGCACTGCCAGGTGCCGGTGGAAGTGGCCTCGTTCCTGCTGAACGAAAAGCGCACCGAGATCGCCAAGATCGAACTCAAGCAGCGCGTGGCCGTGCTGATGGTGCCCAACAAGACGCTGGAAACCCCCAACTACCGCCTGGAACGCCTCAAGCACGACGATCCGCGCCTGGACCACATCGAAGCCAGCTACAAGCTCGCCGAAGAGATCGAGGACCCGACGTCCGTCACGCGCCGCTCGCAGGAGCCCACCAACAAGCAGACGCCGGTGATCAAGGGCGTGC